>JAYZWP010000001.1:0-3731 GCA_036142245.1 Pseudomonadota bacterium
GGGGCTTCACCCTGACGGTCACGCCTTTGAGGGATCGATGGTCGCAGGAAATGCCGCTTGGTGTCGGACGGCCGTCCAGCGCGATTTCCGGTACGCCGAATCAGGTGGTTCGGCTCCTGCTGACCGCGGCAAAGGTAGGATGGATTGTCTCGCGCACGGCGGGTCATGAGGCTGCGCCGTTCCCCGTTAGCCGGGCATCGCGAGCGCCGGGCCATCGCGACGGATGAGAGCGTGGCGGCGTAATTGGTGTTGCTTATCTTCCTTTTTGGGCAAGTAGGTGACGACGCGGTGAGCCGGGTGGGTAATACCCGGCCCTCATGACCGGATGGCACGGAGCCCTGGTCAATGTTCAGCCAACGTGGAAGGAAAAATCTGTGGCAATAAATTTGGACGCGCTTATCTCGATAGCCCGCACGGCGGGAAATGACATTCTGGATGTCTACGGAACCGAGTTCTTCGTGGACACGAAGGACGACAACTCGCCGCTGACCCTTGCCGATCGTCGCGCTCATCGCACCATCGCGGCTGCCCTGGCGGACCTCACCCCGGAGATACCGCTGCTATCCGAGGAGGGGGTCGATGAGGTCGGTGAAGAAAGGCTCGCCTGGAAGCGTTACTGGTTGGTGGACCCCCTCGACGGCACCAAGGAATTCATCAAGCGCAACGGCGAATTCACGGTGAACATCGCCCTGGTGGAAGACGGCGCGCCGGTCGTTGGTGTGGTGCTCGCGCCGGTGACCGGTGTGATCTATGCGGGCGATGATTCGGGCGCTTTCGTCGAAGAGGCCGACGGGCGGCGCCGACCGATTCAGGTCTCCTGCTACGAGTCCGGCACCCTGCGGGTCGTGTGCAGCCGTTCTCACCGCGGCGACAAGGTGGACCGTTTTCTGGAGCGGGTGCCCAGTTACGAGGTGGCGGCCAGCGGCAGTTCGCTGAAGATCTGTCTGGTGGCGGAAGGCAAGGCGGACATCTATCCGCGTTTCGGGCCGACCTCCGAATGGGATACCGCGGCGGCGCACGCCGTGCTGAACGCGGCAGGTGGACAGCTCACCGACCTTGATTTCCAGCCGCTGCGCTATACCAAGACCTCCCTCCTCAATCCCGAGTTCCTCGCCTTCGGTGGCGGGACCCAGCCCTGGCGGGAGTGGCTGCCCGAGTAGTCGATTTGCGGCAGCCTGATTGAGTGTCGCGCCGGACGTTTGGACAAACCCGGGCGACCGTCCACGGGTGAGAGCCGTCGCCCGCGGTTGTCATGCGCGACCTGGGGTCAGAGCGTTATCAGTACCGATTTCAGATTGCGCCGCACCGTGACCTTGCCCTGCTCCATGCGGTAGGTGAGGTAACAGTGGCTGCGCGGCGAACTCAGCAGACGCGGGGTGAACAGGGCAGCGTTGGTGCCGGTGCAGCGGGCGGACGGCGTCCATACGCCCGGGTGCCCCTCGTGCTGGAGTCGTTCACCCAGTTCCTGGCAGAAGGCGTGGTCGTCGGCGCGGAGTTCCGGCCATTCCGGTTGCTTCGACACCAGATCGATGACGGCTCCGCGGCAGTGCGTCAGATAAACGTGTCGTTCGATGGTTACCCCGTCGTAATCGGCGAGGCCGGTATCCGCCAGAAATCCGGCGCGCCAGTGATGGACGGTTTCGTGGACGGTTGTGCGCAGTGAATCGCTGCCGTACCAGACGCCGAACTGTCCGCGACTGAAACGGCTACGGGACCAGTAATCAAACGGAAACTGCACTGCCGCGATGAATTCGGCCTCCTCGAACGGGCGGTCGATGATCGGCTGCGCCGAGCGGTGAGTTGCAGGTTTGAAGGCCATTTCCAGGGCGATGGCCGCATCCCAGTCGGCCGGATCGGCGCTCAGATCGTCGAACAGGTCCTGCGTGCGGCGCAACGAGACGATGTTGCGAAACAGATCCCGGTCGAGTTCCAGGAGCCTGAGGCCATCCAGGGAAACCGCTGCCATTGACGCGTTGCCGCTGCTAGCGGCCGCGCTGTCGGTCGAGATAGGCGCGCACCATGTGCAGTCCGATCAGGCCCTGCTCATCGATCAACTGGGCCGGGGTGAGTCCGCCGAAGGCACGATTGGGGCGCTTCATCCAGCCGTAGGCCAGCTCCCGGTTGTGGGGAAACAGCAAGCGCAACGCCTTGTGAATGCCGAGCAGGATGCCGGCCCGCTCCAGCTTGTCGCGGTCGTTTGCCAGCGGACGGCCTTCGCGATACTTCGTCAGTGCGGCGCGATTGTCTTTCGACAGGCCGAGCAGACTCAGCTGTTCCCCGGTGCTGAGCTGCCAGTGGTCGAACAGCGTCATCAGCATCCTGCCGACACGGCTGCGGTCGATTCGGGGTGACGGAAGCGCGGTGTTCATGGCCTGGTCAGAATGTGGTTAATGCAACAATATATGGTGCTTAAATTACAGATACCCCCTGGGATCGTCAATGGGCAACCGGCGTCGCGCCAGCCGGTTTGTCGGTTAAGACAGCTCGGCATGGAGCCGAGCTTTTGCAACGCTTGCCACTCCCCAGACGCGCGATGCCAGGAGCCTTAAAAAGGTCAGCACTAAGGAGAGATGTCGCGACGCTGTACGCGAACCGTTCGGGGGAATGCAGTGCGGCCGGTGCGGCCAGTGACGGCCAGTGCGACCAGTGACCGCATAGCGGCGCGCGGCTAAACGCCGTGGAAAGCGTTTTTCAGAGTCCGCTTAGTCCGGATGACAAGGCGCTTCGGGTCCCGGCGCCCCAGTGCCGGTGCGCGTCAGCTCCAGGCGCTGCGCCACCCAGTCGCGCATCCGGTCGAGGTTGTCGCCCCGGGTAGCGGAAACCGGCAGCACCGTGGCCAACTCCGAGCCGCTCTGCTGCTGCACCTCGCGGGCTGTCCGGGCGATGTCGTTGCGGGACAGTTTGTCCATTTTGTTCAGCAGCAGCAGGATCGGCAGCGCCGATGCCGCGGACCAAGCCAGCAGCTCCCGGTCGAAGGGCCGCAGCGGGTGGCGCGCATCCATCACCAGCACCAGCCCGGCGAGACTGCGGCGCTCGCGCAGGTAGCGATCTATCAGCTGATCCCACTGCGCGCGCGTCGCGGTGTTCACCTTGGCGAAGCCGTATCCGGGGAGGTCCACCAGCCAGCGGCGGGCGGTCACTTCGAAATAGTTCAGCTGCTGGGTGCGACCGGGTTGTTTCGAGATCCGCGCCAGCTGTTTTTGCCCAACCAGGGCATTGATGACGCTCGACTTGCCGGCGTTGGAGCGCCCGGCGAAGGCGACTTCGCGGCCGGTATCCTCCGGCAGTTGCCGCACGGCGGCCACGCCGCGCACGAACAGGGTGCCGGCGAAGCGCGGATCGGGCTCCGGATGGGTCCGTCTGGCCAAGATAATGGGGCTCCGGGCGGGGTCGGGAAAGGCAGCGATTCTGCTACACTACGGCCCCTTTCTGAAACCGTGCGCCTGGCGAAAGCGGGTGCCGGTTGTCCCGGTCCGGCCCCGCGCCAGAGGGGCCGCGAGACCCCCAACCAGTTATTCAGGATACAGGACAGATGAAGCGAGCTGGCTGCAAACCTTGGGTTGGAGCACTGGTTTTCTGGGCCGCCGGAGCCGTATCGGCGGCGACCATGGAAGCGGCGGATCTTGCCGCGGGTGATCCGCAAGCCGGACAAGCCAAGGCGGAAGTGTGCGCTTCCTGCCACGCCGCAGACGGCAACAGCAGCATCGCCATCTATCCGAAACTGGCCGAGC
>JAYZWP010000002.1:0-3155 GCA_036142245.1 Pseudomonadota bacterium
TGAGTTCCACGCCGAGAAACGACCGCTCACCCTGCTGTTGGACGAGTGTGAACGGTGGCTGGAGCCGTTCTTCTGGCGCACCCTGTCCACCCTGCTACGCGAGGCGCCGGCTCATTTCCACCTCGCCGTTTCGGCCCGGCATCCGATACCTCTTGCGACAACGCGACTGGAAGGCGAAGGTGACGCCGTGCGGATCGATCTGGATGCCTTGGCATTCGATGAGACACAGACCGCTCTCTGGCTCGCCGAAAAAGGCGCTGCTTGGAACCGCGATACTCGACACCAGGTCACTAGCCTCACCGCGGGTTGGCCGGCACTGCTGGAGATCGCGCTGGCCGGCTCCCGTGCGGCCAGGAACCCGGATCGCTATCTGGAACGGCTGCACGGCGGGCGGGGCCGTATCGGGTCCTACCTGCGATCCGAAGTGCTGCGGGAGGTTCCGGACCAGGTTTCGACCCTGCTGCAGCAGACCGCGGTCGTTCCGCAGTTCAACCGGACATTTTGCAACTCGGTACTCGGCCGCGGCGTCGGCGATCAGCTCTGCAGCGCCATAACACGATATGGACTACCCGTTCGGGCGGTTACGGCATGTCCCGAGTTGACCGAGTTCCATCCAGCGCTCCGACAACTACTGGAGCAGGATCGCGGCACCGGCCGCCGTGTCGAAGACCGGGAAGTGCACGCGAAGGCCAGCCGCTGGCTAGCCCGCCATGGCATGCATCCCCAGGCAATCGATCACGCCTTCCGCGGCACTGACGCCGAACGGGCGGCAGGATTGCTGGCGAGCAGTGCGGAACAGTTCGCGGAGCGTGGCGAAATCGATACGTTCCTGCGCTACACCAAATTGCTGCCGATCGATATCGCGCGCCGGCATCCATCCATGCGCCTTCGCCAAGCATGGGCTATGACGCTGATCTCCCGCTTTGACGAAGCCCGGGAAATTCTGCGCGATGTCAGACGGCAACTCGGCGCGCTCCACTCCGGAAAAGCCGGGGCGCTCGAACCGGAGTTGTTGCGGCGCGAAATGACCGTGGACCTGCTATCCGACAATCTCCACGCGGCAGCGGTAGTCGCCACACGCATCCTGGATACCCACCCGCCACAAAATCCCGCCGTGCTGCGCGAGATAGGCATGGAACGGTTCTATGCCCGCCAGAATCTGTTCGACTGTGCCGACCTTGCTGACGCTGAGGCCCAAGCTGCCCTGTTACGCGATGATCCCTCCCAAAGCTTCGCCTCGGTCTGGACCGATTGCGTTGTCGCTAACGCCGAGCGCATGCGCGGCGCGCTGATTCAATCGTCCCAGTTGTGTCAGGAAGCGATCGCTGTTGCCAACAGGCACGCACCGCCAGAGGACCGCAGCACCATGGCGGCGATGCCCAAAGCGATCCTCGCCAACGTCTGCTACGAACAGAACCGGCTGGACGAGGCGGAAAAGCACGCGACCCAGGCGTTCGCATTTCTGGATGATTCAGGTCTGCTTGATCCGGCGATCATTGGTTATCAGACCCTCGCCAGGCTGCATGCCCTGCGAAAGGACTACCGCGCCGCCGAGAATGTTCTGAACCGGGCAGCGATTCTAGCCGGGCGTCGCGCCTACCGAAGGTTACGCAATCTCGTCATCGCGGAGCGAATCCGCATCAGCCTGCTGCGCGGCCGTCGAGCCGAAGCACTGCGGCTTGCCAAGGGCGATGAGTTGATCGGCGACCCCGACGGGCGCCTGCCGACGGCTCGATCGGACACCGGTGACTTGATGAGAACACTAGCCTGGGCACGCATCGCCACCGCCGCGGGCGAGACCGCGGATGTCGTGCGGGTGCTGCGACGATGGTTAAAGGTAGTCACGGATTGCACCTATGACCTCTACGCCGTTCAACTATCGACTCAACTGGCAATCGCCTTGCAAATTCAGGGTGATCTGCGCCCGGCATTGCGCCAGATCCGCAGTGCCCTCGAAACAGCCCGTCCTGAGGGACTGGTACGCAGCTTTCTGGACGAGGGTGAACCAGTCCGATACCTGCTGAACGAAATATGGAACGCTGGCCAGGCTACCGCCGATCCCGTCGTGAGTTACGCGGGACAACTGCTCAAGACGTTCGCGCAGGAGCAGCCGATGCATCCGTCACTGCGTGTCGCCGAGGATGACCAAGCCGCGCCGGCGGAACCCCTGACGCCGCGACAGCTTGAGATCCTGCACCTGGTCAGTGCCGGCCTGTCAAACCGAGAGATTGGAGCCGATCTGGGTTTGACGGAAGGCAGCGTGAAATGGCACCTGCACGATGCCTACAACAGGTTGGGTGTACAGCGCCGTTCCCAGGCGGTGCGACGTGCCCTCCAGCTCGGTTATCTCCATTTCGCAACCTAACTTTTCCATTGATACGTGCACCCGGATAGCGCGGGTTCGCGTCTATTTAGTTAGTTGTGCCTACCGAATCGAACGGGACAGACTGCGGCACTCGCAGGGCCCGGAATGCACCACCGGGGTCGCAAGCGCATGGCCACAATGCGCCTCGCCCAAAAAAGCAGGAGGAGACCGATGGATCAGAAGGTTGCCAGGCCCGCCGACCGTTATGCGGACAGATACCCTCACCTGGGGACCGGCCCGGTTCCCCTGGCGATCAATCGATCCGCCGCACAGTTCGAGAATGAACGCGACTTGGTATTTCGGCCGGCCTGGCATCTGGTCGGCCGCGTTGAAGAGATCCCCAATGCCGGGGACTACTTCGTACAGGACATCCCCACCCTCTCCACGTCGCTGATTATCTGCCGCGGCGACGATCAGCAAATTCGGGCGTTCCACAACATGTGCCGCCACCGCGGCAACAAGGTGGTCCCCACGGGCAAACTTCGCGGCAACGCGTTCGGCTTTTCCTGCGCCTTCCACGGTTGGACCTACGACCGTGCGGGCTGCCTCGCCGTGGTGCCCGACGAGGAAGAGTTCTTCTCATTCAGTAAGGAACAGTATGGTCTGACGCAGGTTGCCTGCGACGTCTGGGAAGGGTTCGTGTTCGTCAATCTGCTTGGGGAGCACGCCCCTGAGCTGTCCAGTGCGGTGGCTGAGTTTCAGGATCAATTCCAGGGATATTTCAAGGATCTCTCCTTGTTCGCCCATTTCGGCGCCGATGTGCGTTGCAACTGGAAGATCATTCTGGACG
>JAYZWP010000003.1:0-8060 GCA_036142245.1 Pseudomonadota bacterium
CCGCGAACACGAACTTGGCCGGCGGCGCCTGTGTCTGATGGGTCCAGATGGGCCAGCGTTCGTCGTACAGGTTCAGTTCCGGGGAGACCGAAATCAGGTCCATGTGCGCCGCCCAGTACGCGTCGATCGTGCCGACGTCGCGCCAGTAGGCCTGCACGCCGCTGTCGCTGTCTCGAAACGGGTAGGCGTAGGCGCGGTAGCGGTCGATCAGCCCGGGGATGATGTCGCCGCC
Organism: Pseudomonadota bacterium; assembly: GCA_036142245.1. Classification (GTDB taxonomy): domain Bacteria; phylum Pseudomonadota; class Gammaproteobacteria; order Immundisolibacterales; family Immundisolibacteraceae; genus JAYZWP01. The sequence continues at coordinate 233 of JAYZWP010000003.1, forward strand.
GAAATCGTGCCGCGATCCGGGCTGGTCGGCGTCCAGGTTGAGGCGTTCGTAGAGGAAACGGGTGTTGAAGATATAGATGCCCATCGAACCGAGCACGCTGTCTCGGCTGCCCGGCATCGGTTCCGGATCGGCAGGCTTTTCCAGGAAGCGATTGATGCGGTAATCGTCATCAACGGACATGACACCGAATGCACCGGCTTGGTGCAACGGGATCTCGATACAGCCAACGGTGACATCGGCCTGCTTCATGACGTGATAGCCGAGCATGGGACCGTAATCCATTTTGTAGACATGGTCGCCGGCCAGCACCAGGACGAATTCCGCCTTGTGGCTGCGGATGATATCCAGGTTCTGGTAGACCGCGTCCGCGGTGCCGCTGTACCAGGACTCCTCCAGCCGCTGCTGGGCCGGCAGCAGCTCCACGAACTCGCCGAAAGCGCCGCGCATGTGCCCCCAGCCGCGCTGGATATGCAGGATGAGAGAATGCGCCTTGTACTGGGTCAGCACGCCGATGCGCCGGATGCCGGAATTAACGCAGTTGGACAGGGTGAAGTCGATGATCCGGAACTTGCCGCCGAAGGGCACGGCCGGTTTGGCGCGCCACAGCGTGAGATCACGCAGCCGTGAACCGCGACCGCCGGCGAGCACCAGGGCCAGGGTGGTGCGTGTCAGATCGCTGATGAATCGTTCCTGGGTATCCAATGTGGTCATGGTCGGACAATCGCGGCTAGAGTTAACAAATGAGCAAAAAGTGTGCCCCGTACCGGAGGCTGACCGACTGAGTGCAATCAGCATATGCTCATCGGTCGACTTCGAATATGACAAGGAATGTCGTGACGAATTGCACCACGGATGATTTGGTCTCTTTCCGCCGCCTGGGCGAGGCGCGGGAGCACGATCCGTTTCGGCTGCTCGGAGTGCGCGATGGCGATAACGGGCGCTGGCTGCGGGCGCATTTGCCGCATGCGGTGCGGGCGCAAGCGGTGGAGCCGCCGGTGCCGCTGCGCCGGGTGGGTGTCAGCGGCGTGTTCGAGGCGCCCTGGCCGGAAGATGCACCGGATCATCCGCGCATCCGCTGGTTCGACGCCGACGGCCGGGCAACGGAGATCATCGATCCCTACACGTTCGGGCCCGTGCTGGCGGAATGGGATCTGCACCTTTTCAATCAGGGGCGCCACTGGCACGCCTATCGTCACCTCGGTGCCAATCCCAGGATAGTGGACGGCGTCCCGGGGGTGCTGTTCGCCGTCTGGGCACCCAACGCCGCGCGCGCCAGCGTGGTGGGGGACTTCAACCGCTGGGACGGGCGTGTTCATCCCATGCGCAGCCGCGGCAGCAGCGGGGTGTGGGAGCTGTTTCTGCCGGAACTGCCCGCCGGCACCCTGTACAAGTTCGAGCTGCGAACCGCCAGCGGGGCGATTCTGCTCAAGAGTGATCCGTACGCGCGGCAGTTTGAGCACCGCCCCGCGACGGCGAGCGTCGTTGCGCCGCCGCCGGAGCATCAATGGCAGGACGATGAGTGGCTGGAGGATCGCGCCCGCTGGCGATGGACCGAGGCGCCGCTGTCCGTGTACGAGGTGCACCTGGGTTCCTGGCGGCGGGCCGCGGATGGCGGCTTCCTCAACTACCGGGACATCGCCGAATCGCTGGTGCGTCACGTCAAGGAGTTGGGGTTCACCCATATCGAGCTGCTGCCGATTGGAGAACACCCTTTCGACGGCTCCTGGGGGTATCAGACCACCGGATTTTTTGCGCCCACCAGCCGCTTCGGCTCGCCGGACGACTTCCGCTGGTTCGTGGATCACTGCCACCAGAACGGCATCGGGGTGCTGCTGGACTGGGTGCCGGGCCACTTCCCGCGCGACGCTTTCGCGCTCGCGCGTTTTGACGGCACCGCCCTGTACGAGCATGAGGACTCGCGCCGCGGCGAACATCGCGACTGGGGCACCTTGATCTTCAATTACGCGCGGGACGAGGTGCGCGGATTCCTGATCGCGAGCGCCAACTACTGGGTCGAGGAGTTCCACATCGACGGGCTGCGGGTGGACGCGGTGGCTTCCATGCTCTACCTGGACTATTCAAGGCAAGAGGGGGACTGGCTGCCGAATCGACACGGCGGACGGGAGAATCTGGAGGCGATCGATTTCCTGCGCGAGTTGAATGGCGTGATTCAGGGTCAGCATCCCGGCGTGACGGTGACGGCAGAGGAGTCCACCGCCTGGCCGCAGGTTTCCCGGCCGCCCTGGTCCGGCGGATTGGGGTTCTCGTTTAAATGGAACATGGGCTGGATGCACGACACCCTGTCCTACTTTCAGCGTAACGCGGTGCACCGGCGCTACCATCACCGGGAACTCACCTTCGGAATGTTGTACGCGTTTTCGGAAAACTTCGTCCTGCCGTTCTCCCACGACGAGGTGGTGCACGGTAAACGCTCTCTGCTCGGGCGCATGCCCGGGGATCGCTGGCAGCAGTTCGCCAACCTGCGCCTGCTGATGTGCTACCAGTTCACCTACAGCGGCAAGAAACTGCTGTTCATGGGTAGTGAATTCGGTCAGCCGGACGAGTGGAACCATGACACCGAGTTGCCGTGGGAGCTGCTGAGTCAGCCGGAGCACGCCGGCGTGCAACGCCTGGTCGCTGATCTGAACCGACTCTACCGGACAGTACCGGCGCTGCACGGGCGCGACTTCGACGCCGAGGGTTTCGCCTGGATCGACTGCGATGACAACGCGCAGTCGATCCTGAGCTACCGGCGGATGGCGGGTGACCAGACCGCGGTGGTGATCCTGAACATGACGCCGGTGGTGCACGAGAACTACCGCATTGGTTTGCCGGCGCCCGGCTGGTACGGCGAGATACTCAACACGGATGCGCAGTGTTACGGCGGCAGCGGCGTCGGCAACGGCGGCGGTGTCGCGGCGCAGGCGCTCCCCTGGATGGGGCTGCCCTGTTCAGCCCGGGTAACGCTGCCCCCGCTGGGAGGGGTGCTGCTGGTCGCGCCCTGATGCCGGCGCCGCGCGTTCTGTTCGTTGCCAGCGAGGCTTATCCGCTGGCGAAAACCGGCGGTCTGGCGGACGTCGCCGGGGCCCTGCCGGGCGCGCTGCGGGACCTGGGGGTGGACGCACGGTTGCTGCTGCCGGCGTACCGCGGCGTGCGCGAGGCCTTCGACGGGACCGATCGCGTTGCCCGGCTGGTGGTCGATTCGCACCGGGTGGTCCTTTGGCAGGGGCAACTGCCCGGCGGCTGCCCGGTTTATTTGATCGACGTGCCGGCACTGTTCGATCGGGAAGGGGATCCCTACCACGACGCATCCGGGCAACCGTGGGCCGACAACGCGGCGCGCTTCGCGCTGTTCTGTCGGGTGGCCGAGCTGATCGCCTGCGCCGAGGCGGGTCTCGACTGGTGCCCCGATCTGGTGCATTGCAACGACTGGCAGTCCGGGTTGGTGCCGGTTCGGCTCGCGGCGCGCTCGCGGCGTCCCCGCACGGTTTTCACCATCCACAATCTTGCCTACCAGGGACTTTTCCCGGCGGAAACCTTCTCCCGACTCGACCTGCCGCCGGGCAGCTGGTCCCTGGACGGGGTGGAATTCCACGGTCAGGTCAGTTTCATCAAGGGCGGCATCGCCTACGCCGACCGGGTCACTACCGTGAGTCCGAGCTATGCCCGGGAGATCCAGACCCCGGAAACCGGGGCTGGACTTGAGGGGTTGTTGCGGCATCGCCGCGAGGCGTTGAGCGGCATCCTCAACGGTATCGATACGGCGGTATGGAATCCGGCTCGGGACCCCCACCTGCCGCAGCGTTACTCCGTCGTTCAGTTGGCCGGCAAGGCGTACAACAAGGCGGCGCTGCAGGAGGAATTCGGCATGCGGCCCGACGCCAGACGGCCGCTGTGCTGCTTCATAGGACGGCTGGTGGAACAGAAGGGAGCCGACCTGTTGCTGAGGCAGTTGCCGCAACTGCTGGCGGCCGGCGGGCAACTGCTGATTCTGGGATCCGGGGACAAAACCCTGGAAACGCAGCTTGTGCAGGCCGCGGCTGCCCGTCCCGACGCGGTCGCCGCGCGCATCGGTTACGACGAAGCTTTGGCGCACCGCCTGCAGGGCGGCGCGGACCTGCTGCTGATGCCGTCGCGGTTCGAACCGTGCGGACTGAATCAGCTCTACGCGATGGCGTACGGCACTGTCCCGGTCGTGCATGCGGTGGGCGGGCTGGCGGACAGTGTCACCGAGGCGACGTCAGCCACCATCGGTGACGGGTCGGCGGGCGGCTTCCGCTTCCAGGCGATGACGTCGGACGCCTTCGGCCGGGCGATCGAGCGGGCGTTGGCTCTGTATCGGGATGCACAAGACTGGCTGGCACTGCGTCGGGTGATCATGGCGAAAGACCACTCCTGGCGGCGCAGTGCCGAGGTCTACCTCGACCTGTATCGCGCGCTTCTGGCAACGGACACCACCGTGCCGCCGGCGGCATGAGCGGTCGTTGAGGTCAGCCGAGGCTCTGCGCTTCACCCAAATCCGCGCGCAGCAACCCGCCCAGCGCGTCGTCAAAACTGTGCGGCAGCGCTCTGGCCGCGGCCGCCCGCCGGGGCGGCGCCCACACCGCATCGGGAAAGGTGGGATCGTCCCTGAAGCGCGGTATCACGTGCCAGTGCAGGTGTGGAACCTGGTTGCCGAGACTCGCCAGATTGATCTTGTGCGGTACCAGCAGTTGCCGTAACGAGCGCTCCGTCGCGAACACCGCGGCCATGAGGTATTGGCGGTCCGGCACGGACAGTTCGGTCATTTCGGTGCGATGGGCGTTCCAGATCACGCGGCAGAAGCCGGTATAACCCGGCTCGTTGGCATGCACCACGCGCAGTGCGGTGCAGTGGAACAGCACGGTTTCACCGTCCGGCTGACACAACGGGCAGGAATCCTGAAACGAGGCGGCCATGTGGCGTTCTCCTACGGTAGGTGCGGTGCGGGGCGGCGCGTCAATGAAGCGGCGCCCGGTTCTGGGTAGAATCCTCCCCCCGGCGCCAAATGTGCCTGGTATATACCAGGACTGCGTCGGCGCCACTGCATACCGGAAAAGGAGCGCCGGAGGAGAGCATCCATGAACCGACCCACCGACCTGCCCGTCTCGACAGATTTCGGCACCTATCTGCACGATCGTCCGGAGAAGGACATCTTCACCATCGACCGGCGGATATTCACCGACCCGGACCTGTTCGAACTGGAGATGAAGTACATCTGGGAGGGGACCTGGCTGTACCTGGCTCACGAAAGCCAACTGCCCAACCCGAACGATTTCTTCACTACCTTCATGGGACGCCACCCCGTGGTGTTGATTCGTGGCGAGGACGGTGTCATCCGCGGTTTCATCAATGCCTGCGCCCATCGCGGCGCGACGCTGTGCCGTACCGCCCGGGGTAACAAGAAATTCCTGGTCTGCCCCTACCACGGCTGGACCTACGACACGACCGGCAAGAACGTCGACATCAAGGATCTGGACTCGGGTGGCTATCCGGATAACTTTGCCAGACAGTCCCATGACCTGATCGAGATCGCCCGGCTGCAGAGCTACCGGGGATTCCTGTTCGGCTCGCTGAACGCCGATGTTCCGGAACTGGAAACCCATCTTGCCGGAGCGAAACGGCTCATCGATCTGCTGTCCGATCAATCGCCGGACGGGCTGGAGGTGTTGCCGGGCATTTCCCATTACACCTATAACGCCAACTGGAAAATGCAGGCGGAAAACGGCGTTGACGGGTATCACGCCACCACGCTGCACGCGGTCTACTTCAATGTCGCCAAACGGCGTGGCCAGCGCGCCGCCGCCGGTAGCGGGGTGGATAAGGTGAAACCGATAGACGCCGGTCAGCTCGGCAAGATGCCGGGCGGTGCCTACGACCTGGGCAACGGCCACAGCCTGATGTGGGCCGAAATGCCCAATCCCCAGGACCGGCCGCTCAACGTCGCCCGCGACGCCCTGGAGAGCCGGTTCGGCGAGAAGCAGGCTCGTTGGATGATCAACCGCATGCGCAACATGCTGTTCTATCCGAACGTGTTTTTCATGGACCAGACCTCCTCCCAGATTCGGGTGTTCCGTCCCCTGGCCGTGGACAAGACGCTGGTCACCATCTACGGCTTTGCCCCCAAGGGAGAAAACGCGCAGGCCCGCGAGCGGCGGGTGCGCCAGTACGAGGATTTTTTCAACGCGTCCGGCATGGCGACTCCGGATGACCTGGAGGAGTTCGAGCGTTGTCAGGTGGGCTTCGGCGCGCGTATTGCCCCCACCAGCTACGGCTACGACCGGGGTATGGCGCGCATGAAACCGGGGCCGGACCAGTATGCCGCCGAGATCGACATGCAGCCGGCGGTGAGCAGCACCGATCCCCAGGACGAAACCTGCCTGTTCCAGGGGCAGTACCGGACCTGGTTGCGGCTCATGACCGAGGGTGCCGCCCGGGATCGCTAACCCATGGTGCGGCCGCGGGGCGAAAGCGCCGGCGGCCGCGATCCAACCATCGCGCTGGTCGGCGCGCGCGCTGACTTTGCTGTGTTTCGCCGCCGGAGTGCCCATGGCTGACGAGCCGCTGCTCGACCATATTGAAGTGACCACCGGGGCCGAGCCGGTGGCCGCGGTGATCTGGCTGCACGGTCTGGGCGCCAGCGGGAACGATTTCGAGCCGATCGTTCCCGAACTGCGCCTGCCGGCGGACCTGCCGGTGCGTTTCATCTTTCCTCACGCGCCCCTGCGGCCGGTCACCATCAACAACGGCATGGTGATGCGCGCCTGGTTCGATATCACCGGGTTTGACCTGGCCAGTGGCATCGAGCTTGCCGATATAGATGTTTCCGGGCAGGAGGCGTTGCGCTTCGTGGCGGCTCAGGCGGCAGCCGGCATTCCGTCGCAGAAGATCGTGCTGGCGGGTTTTTCCCAGGGCGGGGCCATCGCCCTGCACGCCGGGTTGCGGCACGATCAGCGCCTCGCCGGCGTGATGGCGTTGTCGACTTTCCTGCCGGTCCCGGAGCAACTCGCGGCGGAAGCGAGTCGCGAGAATCGCGGGCTACCGGTGTTCTATGGCCACGGCGAAAACGATCCCACGATTCCGGTGATGCTCGCCATCCAGTCGCGGGATCGGCTGGCCGGAGCCGGATTTCGCGTGGAATGGCACGAGTACGACATGGGTCACCAGGTCAGCTATGAGGAGATTGCCCATATTTCCGCCTGGTTACAGAGGGTGTTGCGATGACCATTGTCCTGTTGCTGGCACTGCACGCGGCCTGTGCCGTGGTCTGGGTCGGGGGTATGTTTTTCGCGCTCATGGTGCTGCGCCCGGCCAGCGACGGGCTGGCGGCCCCGCAACGCCTGCAGTTGTGGCGACGCGTTTTCGGACGGTTTTTCCTGTGGGTTTGGGTCGCCGTCATCGGGTTGCTGGTGAGCGGCTACTGGATGTTGTTGTACTACTTCGGCGGCTTCCAGGGTGCGGGCATCTATATCCACCTGATGAACGGCACCGGCTTACTGATGATGGGTCTCTACGCCTGGCTCTATTTCGTCCTGTGGCCGCGGTTTCGGCATGCCGTGGACGCGGCTGATTTTGAGTCGGCGCCCCGCCGCCTCGCGGCGATACGCACCATCGTTTTGATTAACCTGGTCATCGGGTTGCTGACGGTGATCACCGGCGCCGCGGGTCCCTGGTTTACCGCCTACGGCTGATGGCACGGCACACCGATTCGATTGGACCGACGCACAAAAGCTCTGAGGGGAGACTGGGATGAAGATCGTTGTTCTGGGTGCCGGTGCCATGGGCTCCATCATCGCGGCGCTGCTGGCAC
>JAYZWP010000004.1:0-5830 GCA_036142245.1 Pseudomonadota bacterium
GACATTCTGCTGTGCCGCAGCGAACAGCGGCTTCCCGAGGATGAGCGGCGCAAGATCGCCCTGTTCACGAACGTCACGCCGGACGCCGTCATTCCCGCCAAGGATGTCGACAACATCTATCAGATCCCCGCGCTGTATCACCAGGAGGGTCTCGACGAGACGCTGGTGAAGCGGCTGGGGCTGACCGCAGGCCCGGCCAACCTCACCCTCTGGGAGCGGATGGTCCACGACCTGGAACACCCCACGGCGGAGGTCGATATCGCGCTGGTCGGCAAGTACATCGACCTGGCGGACGCATACAAATCTCTCAGCGAGGCGTTGATTCACGCCGCGGCGGCCACCCGGACCAAGGTGAATATCCGCTACCTGGATTCCGAGGTGATCGCGGATGAGGGGTGTGATGCCCTGGCCGGCGCCGACGCCATTCTGGTGCCGGGGGGATTCGGTACCCGCGGGATCGAGGGAAAGATCGCCGTGGCCCGCTATGCCCGTGAGCACGGGATCCCCTACCTCGGCATCTGTCTGGGCATGCAGGTCGCGGTCATCGAATTCGCCCGCCACGTGCTCGAACTGGAGGATGCCAACAGCAGCGAGTTCGATCCGCAAACCCCTCACCCCGTGGTGGCTCTGATCACCGAGTGGACCAACCGCGACGGCTCCGTGGAATCGCGCGACCGCACGGCGGATATCGGCGGCACCATGCGTCTCGGTGGACAGCGCTGCCAGTTGACGCCAGGCAGCCTCTGCCGCGAGCTTTACCAGGCCGACGAGATCAACGAGCGCCACCGGCACCGCTACGAGGTGAACGAGAACTACGTGAAGCAGCTGGAAGCCGGGGGGTTGCGGGTGGCCGGCCGCTCCCAGCCGGACTCGCTGGTGGAGATCGTCGAACTGCCGAGCCACCCCTGGTTCGTCGGCTGCCAGTTCCACCCTGAGTTCACCTCGTCGCCGCTGAACGGACACCCGCTGTTTTCCGGGTATGTGCGGGCAGCCCGGGAGTATCGCGCCGGGCGGCTCTCTCAGGCGGCGGCTTCGTGAAGCTGTGCGGATTTGACGCCGGCATCGAGCATCCGTTTTTTCTCATCGCCGGCCCCTGCGTCATCGAGTCGGAGTCCCTGATCCTCGACACCGCCGGCCGGTTGAAGGAACTCACCGGCGGCCTGGGTATCCCGTTCGTCTTCAAGGCGTCGTACGACAAGGCGAACCGCAGCTCCGCCGCCTCCTATCGCGGACCGGGAGCCGAGGAAGGACTCGCCCTGCTGGCCCGGGTGCGTGACACCCTGGGCGTGCCGGTACTCACCGACGTTCACGACCCGGAACAGGCGCGCGTCGCGGCCGGCTACGTGGACGTACTGCAGATCCCGGCGTTCCTGTGCCGCCAGACGGATCTCATTCAGGCGGCGGTCGCCACCGGGCTGCCGGTCAACATCAAGAAGGGTCAGTTCCTCGCTCCCCACGACATGACCCAGGTGGTTGCCAAGGCCCGCGCCGCCGGCGGGGAGGGGCGCACCCTGGTGTGCGAGCGCGGCGTGAGTTTCGGCTACAACAACCTGGTGTCTGACATGCGCAGTCTGGCGATCCTGCGCGAAACCGGCTGCCCCGTGGTGTTCGACGCGACCCACTCGGTGCAACTGCCCGGCGGGCAGGGCAGCAGTTCCGGTGGTCAGCGGGAGTTTGTCCCGGTGCTGGCCCGCGCCGCTGTGGCGGTCGGCATCGCGGGGCTGTTCATGGAGACCCACCCCGATCCGGCGACGGCGCTCAGCGATGGTCCGAATGCCTGGCCGTTGGACCGGATGGGTGAACTGTTGGAATCCCTGAAGGCGCTGGATGATCTGATCAAGACGCGCGGGCTGGCGCAGCAGTTCGCCTGACGGTGCCGCCCGGGGCGGGGAGTGGCGTCGGTCTGGTTCAGGTTGAATCGAGTTTTAGATACAATCTCACTGAATTGAAAGGATATATTCATGTCCAACTGCATTGATGCCATCCTGGCGCGGGAGATATTCGACTCTCGGGGGTTTCCCACGGTCGAGGCGGATGTGCGTCTGGAAAATGGCGCGCTGGGCCGCGCGGCGGTGCCCTCCGGTGCTTCCACCGGCTCGCGAGAGGCGATCGAGTTGCGCGACGGCGACGCCGGCCGGCTGCTGGGCAAGGGTGTGCGCAAGGCGGTCGCCAACGTCAATCAGGTCATCGCTCCGGCGCTGCGCGGCATGGCCGGCAGTGACCAGGCGGCCATCGATGCCGCACTGCTCGATCTCGACGTCACGGATAACAAGGCGCAACTCGGCGCCAACGCGCTGCTGGCGGTTTCGCTGGCCTGCGCCAAAGCGGCGGCGGCCGGCGCGAGCCAGCCGCTGTACCGGTATATCAATGGCCTGTTCGACAACGCGCCGATGCGCCTGCCGGTGCCGATGATGAACATCCTGAACGGCGGTGCCCACGCGGATAACAGTGTCGACCTGCAGGAGTTCATGATCATGCCGGTCGGCGCCAACACCTTCTCCGACGCACTCACCATGGGGGCGGAGGTGTTCCATGCCCTGAAGAAGGTGCTGCGTGACCGCAAGCTGAACACCGCCGTGGGGGATGAAGGGGGGTTTGCTCCGGACCTCGGCTCCAATGAGGAGGCGCTGGACCTCGTGATGCAGAGCATCGGCGAGGCGGGTTATGAACCGGGCAAGGATCTGCTGATCGCTCTCGATGCGGCCAGCTCGGAGTTCTACGACAACGGCCGTTACGTGCTGGCCGCCGAGGGACGCGAACTGAGCGCGGCGCAGATGGTCGAGTTCTTCGCCGGCTGGCAGGCGCGCTACCCGATCATCTCCATCGAGGATGGTCTCGACGAGGGCGACTGGGACGGCTGGCAGCTGCTCACCGAGCGGCTGGGCCAGCAACTGCAACTGGTGGGGGACGACCTGTTCGTCACCAACACCGCCATCCTGCGCCAGGGAATCGAGCGCGGCATCGCCAACTCCATTCTCATCAAGGTGAACCAGATCGGTACGCTCACCGAGACTCTGGCCGCCATCCGCATGGCCCACGACGCCGGTTACACCGCGGTGGTGTCGCACCGCTCGGGGGAGACCGAGGACACGACCATCGCCGATATCGCGGTCGCCACCGGCGCCGGGCAGATCAAGACCGGCTCCATGTCCCGCTCGGACCGGATCGCCAAATATAACCAGTTGCTGCGTATCGAGGCGGACCTGGGTACCGCCGCGATCTACCCCGGCGCCGCCGTTTTCGGCGATCGCCGGTAGGCCACAGTCTCTCCGTGTCGCGCGCCCTGAACCTGCTGCTGCTTTGCCTGCTGGTCGGGGTGCTGCAGAGTCTGTTGCTGGGGCCGGGCAGCGTCATCGAAGTGCACCGCCTGAGCCTGAACGTCGCCGAGCAGCACGCTCAACTGGAGGCGCTGCGCCAGCGCAACGACACCCTCGCCGCCGAGGTGGCTGATCTCAAGAGCGGTTTGGATGCCGTGGAGGAACGGGCGCGGATGGAACTGGGCATGGTGCGGCGGGATGAGGTGTTCGTCCGTCTGCTCCCCTAGCCCCGCGGGACTTCCGTGAGCGGCACCGATTACTGGGTAGTGATTCCGGCGGCCGGGTCGGGCCGGCGGCTCGGCGGCGGCATCCGCAAGCAGTACCTGCACATCGGCAACAAGACCATTCTGGAACACGCCATCCACGCCACCCGCCGTCATCCTGATTCGGCGGGGGTGGTGGTGGCTATCGCCGGGGATGACGATCTCTGGCCGGACATCGACACGCGTCTGCCGTTGCCGGTGCGCACCGTCACCGGTGGTGCGACCCGCGCCCGCTCGGTGTTGGCGGGGCTTGAGCACCTCGCCGGTTTCTGCGCTCACGACCAACTGGTGCTGGTACACGACGCCGCGCGGCCCTGCCTGTCGCGGGAGGATCTGCACCAACTGTTGGCGGTGGCGACAACCGAACTCGACGGCGCCGTGCTCGCCGTTGCGATGACCGACACCGTGAAGCGGGTTGCCGATGGGCGTGTCGCGCAGACGCTGGCGCGCGATGATCTGGTGCGTGCCGTCACGCCCCAGGCGTTTCGCCTGGGGGCGCTCAGATCCGCCATCGAGGCGGCGCTCGCCGCGGGCGAGGAGCCGACCGACGAGTGCGCGGCCATGGAGCGCGCCGGCTACCGCCCCCGCGTGGTGTTGGGCGGCAGCGACAACATCAAGGTGACCTTCCCCGCCGATTTGGAGCACGCCGAGCAGATCCTCGCCAAGAGCGGAGCCGGCGTGTGAACCTTCGTATCGGGCAGGGCTATGACGTGCACCGGCTCGCCGCCGGAGAGTCGCTGATCCTGGGGGGCGTCGCCATTCCCCACGACCGGGGTACGCTTGCCCACTCCGACGGCGACGTGCTGATCCACGCCCTGTGCGACGCCCTGTTGGGGGCGGCGGCGCTGGGGGACATCGGTCAGCACTTTCCCGACACGGATCCCCGCTACCGGGGGGTCTCCAGTCGCGTGCTGTTGCGTGAGGTGATAGTGAGGGTGCACGGCGCCGGCTGGCGGGTGGTCAACGTCGACGCCACGCTGGTGGCGCAGGCGCCGAAGCTCTCGCCGCATATTCCCGCGATGCGGATGAACCTCGCCGAGGACCTGCAGGTGGTGGCGGAGCGGGTGAGCATCAAGGCGACGACCGAGGAGGGCCTTGGGGTCTCCGGTGCCCAGGCGGGCATTGCCGCCCAGGCGGTTTGTCTGTTGAGTGCCGCTTAGCTGACGGCGCGGCGGTGCCGGTTCAGACCGCCTGTGCATCTGTTTCAACGCTGACTTTATCCCCCGGGGTGTATCAGCCGCCGCTGCTTCGTACCATCACCCTTCTCACCACCACCCTTCGCACCCGGCCACGCTGCCCACCGCGTGGCTCGTTGTTCCGCGCGCGATCTTCAATGGAAGCCTTCAGCGGCTGCTCCGGCGAATGCCCGTCATATCCGCGTACGCGAGCCGGTCCGTGGCACCGTCGGCGTGCCCTCGTCGCCGGCTAAACTTCCGCTTTCAGCACCACAGAAAACAGGAGGAGAGGGATGGACAAGGCGGAGTTCTTCAAAGAGGCGAAACCGGGCAGCCTGGGACCACTCGAGGGGGTGCGGGTGCTGGAGGCCACCAACTACGCCTCCGGTCCGGTGTGCGGCATGATCCTGTGCGACCTCGGTGCCGAGTCCATCAAGTGCGAAATGCCCGGCAAGGGCGACCCGAACCGCATGGTGCCGCCGTTCGCCTCGGATCGCGGTGACCTGGAATCCTCGGTGGTTTTCTCCGGCATCAACCGCGGCAAGCGCGGCGTGACGCTGGACTTTCGCAAGCCGGAGGGTCAGGACCTGTTCCGGCGGCTGGCCGCCACCGCCGACGTGCTGATCGAGAACTTCAGCCCCGGCACCATGGACAGGTGGGGTCTGGGGTACGAAGAGATCCGCAAGGTGAAGCCGGACATCGTGTACGTTTCCATCAGCGGCTTCGGCCAGTTCGGCCCCTGGTCGTACAAGAAGGGTTTCGACCCGGTGGGGCAGGCTCTGGGCGGCCTGATGAGCGTTACCGGCGAGAAGGACGGCCCGCCGCTGCGCGCCGGGTTCGTCATCGCCGACGACATGGCCGGCTGGCAGGCCGCCATCGGCGCCCTCTCGGCGCTCTACCACAAGGCGGTCACCGGCGAGGGGCAGCGGGTCGACGCCAACCTGGTCGATTCCCAGCTCTACGCCTCCTCGTTCGGCATCATGGCCGCCGCCAACGCCAACCACGTCTGGCGGCGCAGCGGCAACGCCATCGGTGGCGGCGCCCCCATGAGTGCCTATCTGTGCAAGGACGGCGA
>JAYZWP010000005.1:0-4109 GCA_036142245.1 Pseudomonadota bacterium
TCTAGCAAAATTGGGCGCAGCCGGTGGAATGGTTTCGATCAACCCGTGCCGCGGCGCGGCATTGGGCGAGTGCGTGCGAGTCGGCCGATACCGTGCATCCGGATGGTGCCAAGGTGCGCACTGGCACGGTTTCCAGAATGTCCGTTCGCTAGCGGATACCGTGTTGATCGTTCCCGGAAGGGCCTTCATCCGTCGAGCGGGCCTTCTGGCAGGAGGTGATTGCCGACGTGTTGCTCTCGGTGCCTGACGTTGTCAGACAGGAGTTCGCGTCTGGCGTATTGTTGTATTTTTCTATTTGGAGTAACGATGAGACAGAACAAGTTGTATGTCGGGAATCTTCCCTACAACGTGGAAGAGTCCGAATTGCGGGGGGTGTTCGACGCCTACGGTGAGATCGAAGAGCTGGCCATGATCAAGGATCGGGACACCGGCCGACCGAAAGGTTTTGCCTTCATCACTTTTACCACTCAGCAGGCGGCGGAAACGGCTCTGGAACAGGATGGGAAGTCCCTTGGCGGCCGCCCGTTGCGGGTGAACATGGCGACGGAAAAACCGCGCGGAGGGCGCGGCGGCGGTGGTGGCGGCGGCGGAAGACGCTGGTAACCCTGGCGTCCTCGCAAACCCGCGGGCGGTCGGCGCCCGATTTCATTGCAACGAAACCCCGGACGTATGCCCGGGGTTTCGTTTTTAGTGGTCGGGTGAAAAAGACTACTTGCCTAACGGCTGTTCACTCGGTGCGCAGAGCTTCGATGGGATCGATGCGCGCAGCGCGTCGCGCCGGGGCAACGCCGGTCGCCAGGCCGATGGCCACCGATAGCATCAGGGCCGCGGCGATGTAATGCCAGGCGTTGGCGACCGGCAGATCAGGCAGCAGGACGTTCACGGTGAATACGACGCCAACGCCGACTGCCAGTCCGACGAGTCCGCCCACGGCGGACAGCGCGGTCGCCTCGCCCAGGAATAGCGTACCGATCTGGCGGCGCGTCGCACCGATGGCGCGCAGTAATCCGATCTCCTCGGTGCGCTCGTTTACCGTGATACTCATGATGGTTAGGATTCCCACCGCGCCGACGACCAGTGAGATGGCGCCGATGGCCGCTACCGCGGCGGTCAGCAGGTTCAGGATAGTTCCGAGCACCTCCAGCATTTGATCCTGGGTGGTGACCGTGAAATCGTCATCACCGTGGCGCGCGACCAGAATCTGCCTCGCCTGTTCGACCACACGGTCCACATCGGCACCTGCCCGATACTTGAAATCGATTTCCATCACGCTTTCCCGATTGAACAATTCCAGTGCCTTGGCGGTGGGGATGAACAGGGTGTCGTCGAGGTCCCAGCCGAGAAAGCGGCCTTTTTCCTGCACGACGCCGATCACACGGTAACGCCCCTCGGCGATGCGCACGATCTGCCCGATCGGGTTACGGTCCGGAAATAATTCCGCGGCGACCTTGTAGCCCAGCACCGTAAAGGCGCGCGGGTGGGTTGGGTCGTCGTCCGGCAGGAAGCGGCCGCGTTCCGGATTGTTTTGCCAGATGGCGGGAGACTGGTGGCCGACGCCGAAGATGGTGGTCCGGCGGGTGCGATTGCCTGCCTCGATTTCAGCGTTTCCTTGAATGACCGCCATCACCGCCTCGATCTCCGGAATACGGCGCAATGCCTCACCGTCCTCGATGGTGAGGGGGCGCACGTTGTTCAGCACACCGCCCGGTCCGCCGGTTGTCGACTGCTTGCCGGGGGTGATCCCCACCAGGTTGGTGCCGAACTGGGTGAACTCCGCCATCATGAACTGGTTCAGACCCTGCCCGATCGCGGTCAACAGGGTCACCGCGGTGATACCGATGGCGATACCGAGCCCGCTGAGCAGGGTGCGGGAACGCCGCGCCCGCATGGCGCCCCCGGCGTACTGGAGAAGATCCCGGATGCGCATCTTCAGTGCCCCCGGGTGAGCGCCACGACCGGATCGAGGGCCGCGGCACGGCGTGCCGGCAACACGCCGAACAGCAGACCGCAGCACAGCGCGACCAGTACGCTGCCACCTACCGCCCAGAGCGGCGGCACCATGTTGAAATCGGGATAGAGCACCCGTGCCAGGGCGCTCGCGCTCACACCCAGCAAGGTGCCGATGACGGCGCCGGCGCCGGAGAGCAGCAGTGCCTCGGTGAGGAACAGCCGCAGGATTTCCCGGCGTGATGCGCCCAACGCCTTGAGCAGGCCCACTTCGGAGGTCCGCTGTGAGACGGACACGAGCATCACGTTCATGATGAGGACGCCGGCCACCGCGAGACTGATGGCCGCGATGCCGGCGATGCCCAGGGTCAGCGCGCCGAGAATACGGTCGAAGGTGCTCACCAGAGTGTCCTGACTGAGTACGGTGATGTCATCCTCGCCGTCGTGGCGCGCCTTGATGATGCGGATAATCGCTTCCCTGAGCTGAGGAAGACTCTCCTTGTCACGTCCGCGCACAATGATCCGAAACACGGTGTTGGTATCGAACACCATCTGCGCCGAGGCGATCGGAATGATCACCATGTCGTTCCAGTCGAGATCGAAGGCGCGGCCGCGCGCCTCCAGCACGCCGACCACTCGAAAGCGGCGGTCCTCCACCCGCAACCACTCCCCGAGAGCCGGGCGGTTGCCGAACAGTTCGCGGCGCAGTTCGTCTCCGATGACACAGACCGCCTGCGGGTTGCGGGGATCGTCATCCGGCAGGAACCGGCCGGCCGCCAGGTTCAGGTCCCGGGTGCGCCGCAGGGCGGCTGTCGAGCCGACCACCATGACGTCCCGGCTGCGTTCCTGCCAGGACACCTCCAGCAGCCCCGGCGAGATTGGCGCCACCTCTGCCGCGGCCGGAATGCGATAAAGCGCGAGCGCGTCGTCAAGAGTCAGGTCGCGCGGCGTGGTACCCATCAACGGGGGCGCGCCGCCGGTGGTTTCGTTGCGTCCCGGCATGACGATCAGCAGATTTGTGCCCAGGGAGCGGAATTGATCCGTCACGTAGCGTCGCGCCCCTTCCCCCAGCGCGGTCAGCATGATCACCGCCGCCACCCCCAGGGTCACGGCGAGCAGGATCAGGAACAGGCGTACGCGGTTGGCCGTGACGGCTCCCAGGGCGAGACGTACCAGGTCGGCTGTCGTCATGCCACACCGCTGTCCTCGACGATGGCTCCGTCGCGCATGCGGATACGGCGGTCCGCGCGCTGACCCAGGTCCTGGTCGTGGGTTACCACGATCAGGGCGATGCCATCGTGGTTCAGTTCCTCCAGGACCGCCACCACTTCATCACCGGATCGAGAATCCAGGTTGCCGGTGGGCTCGTCGGCAAGAATGAGGCTCGGTTTCAGGCAGACCGCTCGGGCAATCGCGACCCGTTGCCGCTGTCCGCCGGACAGTTCGCTGGGTTTGTGTTCGCCGCGATCGGTCAGATCGAAGCGCGCCAGCAGTTCCTTGACTCTGGCCCGGCGTCGCGTAGGGTCGATACCGGAAATCACCATCGGCAGGGCGATGTTTCCCGCGGCCGTGAGTCGCGCCACCAGATGGAAAGACTGGAACACGAAACCGATGCGCTCACGCCGGAGCGCCGCCAGTTCGTCATCGCTGCGCGAGCCGATATCCGTACCCTCGAAGCGATAGTTCCCATCACTGGGTGTGTCGAGCAGTCCGAGCACGTTCAGCAGCGTGGATTTACCGGATCCCGAGGGGCCCATCAGGGAGATATATTCCCCGGGCCGGACATCGAGATCGACGTGACGCAGGGCATGGACTGATTGATCTCCCATCCGGAAGACCCGTTCTACACCGCGCAGATCGATCATTCGGTCCGCTCTTCGGTTACCGTCACACCCGGGGCGAGACCCTCCTTGCCGGGAGTGACGACGACCCGGTCGCCGGCGGTCAATCCGGAAGTGACCTGCGTGAACTCCCAGTTGGTGAGACCGGTTTCCACGGCGCGTTCTTCGAGTCGACCGTCTGCGCCGACGACATAGATGCGATTGCCCGTCATGAGCGCTTCGGAGGGAATTCGTGGCACGGCGTCCCGGCGCTCGATAATGATTTCGATGTCGGCGCTGTAGCCCACCAGCAGGCGCGGCGTGGCGCCATCCGCCGCAAAG
>JAYZWP010000006.1:0-10656 GCA_036142245.1 Pseudomonadota bacterium
CGTGGTCGGGATTGAGCCAGCCGTGCAGCAGCGCCACCGCCAGGCTCTCGATACCCTGCTCGCGAAACCGGCGCAGTGCCGCCGTCACCGCTGTGCTGTCGAGCGGCTCCAGCACCGTGCCGTCCGCCGCGACCCGTTCCGGCACCTCGGCGACCGCGCTGTAGAGCTGCCGCGGCTTGACGATGTCGAGGTCAAACAGTCGCGGTCGTGCCTGGTGGCCGATCTCCAGCAGATCGCCGAACCCGCGGGTTATCAGTAGCCCGGTCGGCGCGGCGCGCCGCTCCAGCAGGGCGTTGGTCGCCACCGTGGTACCGATGCGGATGGTGCCGATGCGCGCCTCCGGGAGCGCCCCGCCAGGGTTCAGCCCCAGCAGCCGGCGAATCCCCTCGATCAGCGCATCCGGGTAGTGATCGCTCACCGAGAGCAGCTTTTCCGTGCGCACCGTCCCGGCCGGATCGAGACCGATCACGTCGGTGAAGGTGCCGCCGCGATCCCCGGCGAACAGCCAGCGCGCCGCCTCCATCACACGGCGCGACGCTTGAAATGAACAGAGGGGATCAACATCTTGTCTCTATATAATCGAGTCATTCGCTGTCGCCGCCCGGCGGCGCAGCCAGATAACAGTCATCCCGGAGTTAACGAAGCCATCATGAGCGGACAGCCATTTCGCCTGCTGCGGCAGGAGCGGATCGGCGCCCTGAATCTCACTGTAGAGGAATATCTGCACGAGGTCACCGAGGCGCGCCACTTCCATCTCGCCGCGCAGGACGACAACAACGCCTTCCTGGTCGCTTTTCTCACCGTGCCGCAGGACTCCACCGGCGTGGCCCACATTCTGGAGCACACGGCGCTGTGCGGCAGCGAACACTACCCGGTGCGCGACCCCTTCTTCCTGATGCTGCGCCGCTCGCTGAACACCTTCATGAACGCCATGACGGCCGCGGACTGGACCGCCTACCCCTTCGCCAGTTGTAACCGCAAGGATTTCAACAACCTGCTGGATGTCTACCTGGATGCCGCCTTCTTTCCGAAGCTGGCGGAACTGGATTTTCTCCAGGAGGGGCATCGGGTCGAATTCAGCGACCCGGAAGACCCCGACGCCCCCCTGGAATTCAAGGGCGTGGTCTACAACGAGATGAAAGGCGCCATGAGTTCCCCTGTCTCGACGCTCTGGCAGGCGCTTTCCGCTTCCCTGTATCCCACCACCACCTACCACCACAACAGCGGCGGTGATCCGCGGCACATCCCGGACCTTACCTGGGAGCAGCTCACCGCCTTTCACGCCCGCCACTACCACCCGAGCAACGCGGTGTTCTTCACCTACGGCAATATCCCCGCCGCCGAGCACCAGGCGCGGATTCAGGACAAGGCGCTGTCCCGCTTCGAGCATCTGCCGGTCGACTTCTCCATCCCGGACGAGCAGCGTTATCAGGAGCCGGTGACGGTGGAGACCGACTACGCCGTCGACCCGGCGGAGGGTACCGAGCGCAAGACCCATATCGTACTGGGCTGGCTGCTGGGCAAGATGACCGACATCGACGCCGCGCTGGCCGCCAATTTCCTGGGGCAACTGTTGCTGGACAACAGCGCCTCGCCGCTGCGTAAGGCGCTGGAGACCACCGACCTGGGAGACTCGCCGTCGCCGCTGTGCGGCGTGGAGGATTCCATGCACGAAATGCTGTTCGCCTGCGGCCTGGAAGGCAGCGACCCGCAGCACGCCGAGGCGACCGAACAGCTCATCCTGGACGTGTTGCGGGACGTGGCGGAGCAGGGCGTGCCGCGGGAGATGGCCGACGCGGTGCTCCACCAGCTGGAACTCAGCCGCCGCGAAGTGGGCGGGGACCGCTTTCCCTACGGCCTGCAGCTCATGTTCAACGCCCTGCCGGTTGCCATCCACGGCGGCGACGCCGTCGAGGCGCTGGCCATCGACGCCGCCATCGAGCAGCTGCGCGCAAAGCTGGACGACCCCGCCTTCATCCCCGGTCTGGTGCGCGATCTGCTGCTCGACAACCCGCACCGGGTGCGCCTGACCATGCGTCCCGACCCGGAACTGGCTCGCCGGCAGGAGCAATCCGAACAGGAGCGGCTGAACGCCATGCGCCAGGCGCTGGCGCAGCAGGGGCGCGAGCGGATCATCGAACAGGCCAAGGCTCTGGAAGCTCGGCAGGCCCTGGAGGACGACCCCGAGATCCTGCCCCGGGTCGGCATAGAGGATGTCGCGCCGGAGCTGCGTATCCCCGAGGGTCATGCCGAACCCATTGCCGGCATTCCGGCCACCTGGTTTGACCGTCCCACCAATGGCCTGGTCTACCAGCAGGTGGTGGTGGACCTGCCCGCGCTGGAATCGGAGCTGGAAGACCTGCTGCCCCTCTACGCCGCCTGCCTGCCGGAGGTGGGCAGTGCCGGACGGGATTACCTGCACACCCAGGCGCTGCAGGCAGCGGTTACCGGGGGGGTGGGCGCCAGCGCTAACATCGCCACCCGGGTGGAGGACATCGCCGGCACCGACGGGCGCTTCGTCATCTCCGGCAAGGCGCTGGTGCGCAACCACGGCGCCCTGTCGCAACTGCTGCTGGAGACCCTAACCCAACCCCGCTTCGACGAACTGGAAAGGCTCCAGGAGCTGGTGGCGCAGATCCGCATCGCCGACGAGAACAGCATCACCGGCCAGGGTCACGGCTACGCCATGAGCGCCGCCAGCGCCGGCATGAGTCCCTCCGCCCGACTGCACCATCGCTGGAGCGGGCTGGAGGGTATCCGGTTCATCAAGGCGCTGGACGACGGCCTGGAAGACGAGGCGAACCTCAAAACTTTCGCCGAGCGGCTGGCCCAAATCGCGCAGCGGGTCGCCGCCGCGCCGCGCCAGTTGCTGGTGGTGAGCGAAGCGGACTGCCAGGAGGAGATCGCCGTCGTCATGGCGCAGCAGTGGCGGAGCGCGCCGGCGGTGGCCGAACTGCCGCCGATGCGTCCCAACGGCGGCGTCGGTCAACTCGTGCGTCAGGGCTGGAGCACCAGCACCCAGGTGAACTTCTGCGCCAAGGCCTACCCGGCGGTGCCGGCGGAGCACCCGGACGCCCCGGCGCTGGCAGTATTGGGGGGCTTCCTGCGTAACGGCTATCTGCACACCGCGATTCGCGAAAAGGGCGGCGCCTACGGCTCCGGAGCCGGTTACGACAGCGACGCCGGGGCCTTTCGCTTCTTCAGTTACCGCGATCCGCGGCTCAAGGAGACGCTGGCGGATTTCGACCGCTCCGTCACCTGGCTGCACGACCACAAACACCCGGAGCGCACCCTGGAGGAGGCGATCCTCGGCGTGATCAGCTCCATCGACAAGCCCGGTTCACCGGCCGGCGAGGCCAAGAGCGCCTTTCACGCCGCCCTGTCCGGGCGCACCCCGGAATTCCGCCGCGCCCAGCGCGCCAGGGTGCTGGAAGTCACCCTCGACGACCTGCGCCGGGTCGGCGCGACCTACCTCAAACCGGAACAGGCCAGCATCGCCGTGGTCAGCAACAGCGAGCGCCTGGCCGCCGCCGGGCTGGAGCTGGAGATGCAGCACGTTTAGCCGATGCGGGGCGGCGCCCGTCATGGCGCCGTCCCGGCAAAGCGTTTAAATTAGGTGCCCCTTCCGCCCGGCGCGCAAGCGCGTTGCCCGGGCGCACGAATTCGTTCTCTTAAGACCCCAATCGGGAGGAGTCCACCATGGCATTGAAAGGCGTACTACGGCCGGGCCACGTTTCCCTGCGTGTGCTGGAGATGGAGCCGGCGCTCAAGCACTACACCGAGTGGGTCGGCCTGATCGAGACCGACCGCGACGACCAGGGCCGCGTCTACCTGAAGGGCTGGGACGAGCACGACAAATTCTGTCTGGTACTGCAGGAAGCGGACCGTCCCGGCATGGAGTTCTACGCCTTCAAGGTGCTGGACGACGCCACGCTGGACCAGTACGAGAAGCGGCTGAACGACTACGGCGTGGAAACCAGGCGGGTGCCGGCCGGCGATCTGAAAGGCTGCGGCGAGCGGGTGCAGTTCACCATTCCCAGCGGCCATCTGATCGAGCTGTTCGCCCAGAAGGATCAGGTGGGTAACGGCCTGCCGCTCACCAACCCGGACGTCTGGCCGGACGGACTGAAAGGGATTCACCCGACCCGCATGGACCACTGCCTGTTCAATGGCGACAGCGTGCCGGAATGCGCCAAGCTGTTCACCGAGGTGCTGGACTTCGACCTCACCGAAAAGATGGAAGACCCGGACGGCAACATGGTCGGGGTGTTCCTGTCCTGCAGCAACAAGCCGCATGACATCGCCATCATCCACGAGGAGTCCAAGGGCCGGTTGCACCATGTCGCCTTCTGGCTCGACTCCTGGGACGAAATCCGCCACGCGGCGGACATCATGTCCAAAAATTACATCCCGGTGGAATACGGCCCCGGCCGCCACGGTCTGACCCGCGGCCTGACCATCTACTTCTTCGATCCTTCCGGCAACCGCAACGAGACCTTCTGCGGCGGTTACATCCGTTACCCGGACCATCCCCCCATCACCTGGACCGCGGACGAGTTCGGCAAAGGGATCTTCTATTACGGCCACGAGATGATCGAAAGCTTCGTCAACGCCAACACCTGATCGCACCATGGAAAAGACACTCAGTCAGAAAACCGTCCACTGGCAGGCGGCCGGCGCGGCCTGCCAGGCGGCGCAGGAGAAGGCCCAGGAACTGGGCATCGTGGTCTCCGCGGTGGTGATGGACCGGGGCGGCAACGTGATCGCCTCGCTGCGCGATCCGCGCACGCCCTTCCACACCTACGGCATCGCCTCCGACAAGGCCACCACCGCCGCCGGCTTCGGTATGCCCACCAGCCAGTGGTGGGGTTTTCTTGAGTCGATGAACTCCCCCGGCGTAAAGGCGGGCCTGCCGGCCACCGAACGCCTGGCAGTGTTCGGTGGCGGCGTGCCGATCTACGACGGTCCCGAACTGGTCGGCGGCATCGGTGTGTCCGGCGGCAGCGAGGAGCAGGACGAAATCTGCGCCCGGGCCGGTCTTGCCGCCGCACAACTGGCGGGCGAACCCGGTTAGAGGAAACGGCGACGACAGCCGTCCGGCAGGGCGGCTGTCACAGGCGTTCCACGAGAACGACGTGGTTCGGAACACGGAATTCTTTAAATTGACCCCGGCGCCGTCCGGGGTCTGCGTTTCTATCTTCGGAACAGCGGCATGAAAGAACTCAAGCACTTCATCAACGGTGAATTCGTCGGCTCGGAAAGCGGCAAATCCTTCGAGGACATCAACCCCGCGACGGGCGAGATGATCGCCACCGTCCACGAGGGCGGCGAGCCGGAAATCGACCACGCCGTCGGCTCGGCCCGGGCGGCCCTCAAAGGTCCATGGGGCACCATGCCGATGGGCGAGCGGATGGATCTGCTGCAGCAGCTCGCCGCCGGCATCAAGGCGCGGGCGGAGGACTTCGCCCAAGCGGAGGTGGCGGACAACGGCATGCCGATCACCCTGGCGCGGCACGCCAATGTGCCGCGGGGCAGCGCCAACTTCATCCAGTTCGCCGAGCACTTCAAGTACGTCGCCACCGAGTGCTGGGAAATGGAGGGCGCGCTGAACTATGCGCTGCGTCGTCCCCTCGGCGTGGTCGGCATCATCTCGCCGTGGAACTTCCCGCTGCTACTGACCACCTGGAAAGTGGCGCCGGCGCTGGCGGCCGGCAACAGCGTCGTGATCAAGCCTTCCGAGGAGACCCCCGCCACCACCACGCTGCTGGCGGAAGTGGCCGCGGAGGTCCTGCCGCCCGGCGTGCTGAACGTGGTGCACGGTCTGGGCCCCAACTCCGCCGGCGCCTTCCTGAGTGCCCACCCGGATGTGGACGACATCACCTTCACCGGCGAGACCACCACCGGCAAGGAGATCATGCGCACCGCCGCCAACGGCCTGAAGAAGCTCTCCTTCGAGCTGGGCGGCAAGAACCCCAACCTGATCTTCGCCGACGCCGACATGGAGGAGTGCATTACCACCACCATGCGCTCCTCGTTCGCCAATCAGGGTGAGGTCTGCCTGTGCGGCTCGCGTATTTACGTGGAGCGCCCCGTCTACGAGGAGTTCGTCGACAAACTGGTGGAGCGGATCAAAACCACCGTGAAGATCGGCGACCCGACCGACGCATCCACTACCCTGGGCGCCCTGGTCTCCCTGGGCCATCTGCAGCGGGTGGAGAGCTTCCTCGACTCCGCGCGGGAAGATGGCGCCAGCTTCGTCACCGGCGGCAGCCGGCCGCGGAACCTGCCGGATCATCTGTCCGGCGGCGCTTTCCTCGAACCCACCGTCATCACCGGCCTGGGTCGCGACTGCAAGGCGCAGCGTCAGGAGATCTTCGGCCCGGTGGTCTCGGTCACCCCCTTCGACGACGAAGAGGAGGTGATCGGCCTGGCCAACGACACCGACTACGGCCTGTCCGCCACCGTCTGGAGCGGTAACCTCAGCCGTGCCCACCGGGTCGCGGCGCGACTCGAAGCCGGCATCATCTGGGTGAACACCTGGTTCCTGCGGGACCTGCGCTCCCCCTTCGGTGGCATGAAGAGTTCCGGTATCGGCCGCGAGGGCGGCGTCCACTCCCTGGAGTTCTACACCGAACTCAAGAACATCTGCGTCAAGTTGTAAGGAACGGCACCATGGAACAAACGAAGATCGATGCCTACGGCGACGAACTCTACGACGCCCTGAAAAACCGCACCACCGTTATTCCCTTCACGGAGCGGGAGAGCGACATCACCATCGAGGACGGCTACCAGATCCAGCAGCGGGTGATCAACCGCCGCATCGAGCAGGACGGCGAACGCGTCGTCGGCAAGAAAATCGGCGTCACCAGCAAGGCGGTCCAGGACATGCTCGGCGTCCACCAGCCGGACTTCGGCTACCTGATGTCGAGCACCGCCTACAACGACGGCGACAGCATCAAGATCAGCGATTCCCTCATCCAGCCGAAAATGGAAGGGGAGATCGCCTTCATTCTCAAAAAGGATCTCACCGGACCGGGCGTCACCAACGCCGACGTGCTGTCCGCCACCGACTTCGTCATGGCCTGCTTCGAAATCTGCGACTCCCGCATCCAGGACTGGAAAATCAAGATCCAGGACACCGTGGCGGACAACGCCTCCGCCGGCGCCTATCTCCTCGGTGACCGCGCCGTGGCACCGGACAAGGTGGATCTGAAAACCTGCGGCATGATCCTGGAGAAAAATGGCGAGATCGTCAGCCTCGGCGCCGGCGCCGCCACCCTGGGGCACCCCCTGAACGCCGTCGCCTGGCTTGCCAACACCCTGGGTCAGCGCGGCATCGCCCTGAAAGCCGGCGAAGTGATTCTGTCTGGTTCCCTCGCCGCCATGGTCCCCGCCCAGCCCGGCGATCACATGCGGGTTGTTATCGGTGGCATCGGTTCGGCCTCGGTGGTTTTTACCTGACAACTAGCAACCGGTGCGGCCGTTGAAAATCATCGCTTAAGTGCTGTTTTTCAACAGCAATCAAGGGGAAAATAGCGTTAGTTTTAGCGCCGACCGTTCCGAGTCAACACAACTTATGTGGTTACCTCTTTGGTTATGGCCGGTTCCGACCATATAGGTGCTCGCGTCAAAGAGGCACGCACTGCCGCCGGTCTCTCGCAACAGGCGCTGGCGGAGCGGGTGGGGGTCAGCCAGGCGGCCATCAACAAGCTCGAATCCACGCCGGGTGCTTCTAGCCGCAAGCTGGTTGAGATCGCGAAAGTGTTGGGTGTCGCCGCGGACTGGCTGGCAACCGGCGGCAGCGGCGACCGACCCAAGACGTCAGCCCCGGATCGCACCGCCCCGGCACTGCCTCAGGACCAACAACTTGAGTTGTACCAGCGCATGGTGTTGGTGCGGGAAGCGGAACTGGCCGCGGCGGAGGTGTTCGCCGCCGGGGAGATTCCCGGTTTCATTCACCTGTCGGTGGGGCAGGAGGGGTTCGCCGCCGGCATCACATCACCGCTGCGCCCGGACGACACCATCGCCGCCACCCACCGCGGCCACGGCATCGCCCTCTGCAAGGGGGTGGCGCTGGAGCGGTTTTTCCTGGAACTGCTCGGCCGCGCCGAAGGGCTCTGCGCGGGCCGCGGCGGCTCGATGCACGTGGCGGACCTGGCGGTCGGCATGCTCGGCGCGAACGGCATCGTCGGCGGCGGATTGTCTCTGGCCGCCGGCAGCGCCATGGCCCACCAGGTGCGCGGCAGCGACGCGGTGGCGGTCGCCTGCTTCGGCGACGGCGCCCAGGGCGAGGGGCTGTTGCACGAAACCCTGAACCTGGCGGCACTCTGGCAACTGCCGCTGCTGTTCGCCTGCGAGAACAACGGCTGGGGGGAGTTCTCCCCGGTGGAGCGGCAGTTCGCCGCCCGCATCGGCGAGGTGGCGAGCGCCTTCGGCATCGAATCGGTCTGCGTCTGCGGCGAGGATGTTGCCGCCGTGGCGGCCATGACCGGCGAGCTGGTGGCGGCGATCCGCGCCGGCGAGGGACCCAAGCTGATCGAGTGCCACACCCACCGCGCCCGCGGCCATTTCGAGGGCGACCCGCAGCGCTATCGGTCCGAGGACGACCAACAGGCGTGGCTGGAGAAGGACCCCATCGCTTACAGCGAGCAGCAACTGGCGACGGCCGGCGTGGTGCAGGCGCAGTTCGACGACACCCGCGCCGACGCCAAGGCTCGGGTGGCCGCCGCGGTTGAACAGGCGCGGCGCGGCACCCTGCCGACATTCGCAAGCGCCCGGGCGGGCGTTTACGCCCCGGCGGGGGCGTGACGGTGGCGGGAGTTCGCTTCGGCAAGGCGATCGGCACCGCTCTGGCGGACGCCATGCGCGCCGACCCGGCGGTGGTGGTGCTGGGGGAGGACATCGCCGAGGCGGGCGGCTCCTTCGGCGTCACTCGTGGGCTGCTGGCCGAGTTCGGCCCCTTGCGGGTGCGGGACACCCCCATCGCCGAGGCAGCGATTGTCGGCGCCGCCACCGGCGCTGCCCTGGGCGGGCTGCGCCCGGTGGTGGAGATCATGTTCATGGATTTCCTCACCCTGGCCATGGACGCGCTGGTGAACCAGGCCGCCAAGGCGTGGTTCATGTTCGGTGGCCAGGCGCCGGTGCCCCTGGTGGTGCGCACCCCGCACGGTGGCGGACTCAACGCCGGGCCGCAGCACTCGCAATGCCTGGAGGCGTGGTTCGCCCACATTCCCGGCCTGAAGGTGGTCTGCCCGAGCGATTCGGCCAGCGCCTACGGCCTGCTGCGCGCCGCCATCGATGATCCCAACCCGGTGATCTTTGTCGAGAACAAGTCCCTCTACGCGGCGGCCGGGGAGCTGCCCGAACCGGCCCCTAGCCTGCCCATCGGCCAGGCGCGCACTGCCCGACCGGGCAGCGACGCCACGGTGGTCACCTACGGCGCCTGCGTCGCCACGGCGCTTGAGACTGCCGACCGGCTGGCACAGGAGGGGCTGGATATCGAAGTGCTGGACCTGCTCTCCCTGCAACCCTGGGACGAGGCGGCCGTGCTCGCCTCCCTCGCCAGGACCCACCGGCTGGTGGTGTTCCACGAGGCGGTGACCGCTTTCGGCGTCGGCGCCGAAATCGTCGCGCGCATGGCGGATGTCGGCTTCGACGAACTGGACGCGCCCCTGAAGCGGGTCGGTGCCCCCTTTATGCCGGTCCCCTTTTCCCGGGAACTGGAAGCCGCCTTTCAGCCCAACGACGTGGCGCTGGAAGCCGCGCTGCGGGAGGTGCTGGCGTGACGTCGATACACAACCGCCGATGCCTGCGCGGAGGCCGGTTGGCATCCCCTGTCGTAGGGTGGGTTAGCGGCTGTGCCGCGTAACCCACCATGTCGTTTCCAGAAAGGGATCGACCAATTACGCAGGCTGCCACGCCCTCGCGCTTGAGATGACCGCAGCGAACTTTGAGCAATCAGCCCGAAGGCCAACAACGCGAGCCCCTTTTCCCGCAACGCCAAGAGAGTATTGCCGTGACTGACCAACCGATCCTGACCGAGGTGGCCGATCACATCGCCATCCTCACCATCAATCGTCCGGAAACCCTGAACGCCCTGGACACCCCGACCCTGTTGGCGCTGGAGACCGCCTTCGACGCCCTGGAGGCGGACGACGCGGTGCGGGTGATCATCATCACCGGCGCCGGGGAGCGTGCCTTCGTCGCCGGCGGGGATATCGAGGATTTGAACTCCCGCCAGGGCCTGGCGCACTACCAGGAGTTCGCCGAGGTGATCCACCGCGTGTTCAACCGCATCGACAACTGCGACAAACCGGTGATCGCGGCGGTGAACGGCTGGGCGCTCGGCGGGGGCACCGAACTGCTGCTGTGCACCGACATTCGGCTTTTGGCCGACAGTGCCCGTCTGGGGCTGCCGGAGATCACCCTGGGGCTGTTCCCCGGCGCCGGCGGCAGCCAGCGCATCCTGCGCCAGGTGCCGGCCTGCCGCGCGCGGGAGCTGCTGTTTACCGGCGACCACATCAAGGCCGACGAGGCGGTCTCGCTGGGGCTTGCCAACCGGGTGGTGCCGCTGGGGGACCTGATGGACGAGGCACGTAGCCTGGCAGCGAAGATCGCCGCCAAATCGCCCCTGGTGCTGAAGATCATGAAACGGGT
>JAYZWP010000007.1:0-5009 GCA_036142245.1 Pseudomonadota bacterium
AGTATTTCGATTCGGGATCGTGGGCGGTGTGATCCGGATAGCCTTCCCGGGAGACCTTGACGATCCCGACAATGCCGGGTTCCGCGCAGTTGGAGTGGTAGAAGAAACCCAGATCGCCTGTGCGCATGTCATCGCGCATCATGTTCCGGGCCTGATAGTTGCGTACGCCGTCCCAACTGTCGGTCTTCTTCGGCAGTTTCGCGAGGTCGTGAATGCCAAAGACTTCCGGTTCGGATTTGAACAGCCAGTAGTTCATGTTGTTTCCATCGGTTATTTTCGTCAGGCACGCGGCTGGTTGCGTCGGCTGGCGCCGATACGGGGTTCTTGCCCCGACAGGAGATTGTGGATGTTGCCGCGATGGCGCCAGAACTGCAGGGCTGCGAGTAACAGGGTGGCGCCGACCAGCAGCCAGTCTCGCGTCAGAAACCAGGTGTAGACCGGTACCGCCATCGCGGTGACCAGCGAAGAAGCCGATGAGATTCGTGTCACGGCCGCGGCGAGCAGCCCGGAGGCTGCTGCCGCCAATCCCAGCCAAAGTGACAATCCGGTAATCGCGCCCAACGCGGTGGCGACGCCTTTGCCACCCTTGAAACCGAAGAAAACCGGGTACAGATGGCCGGCGAAGGCGCACACCATGGCGGCCGCCAGCACCGATGCGGGTGCGTCGAGCATCCCCGCCACTGCAACCGGAAGCCAGCCTTTCAAGAAGTCCCCTGCCAGGGTCGCCAGGGCCGGCCCCTTGCCGCCGATGCGCAGCACGTTGGTTGCGCCTGGGTTTCCGGAACCCTCGCCCCGGGGATCCGGCAGGCCGGCAAAACGGCAGACCAGCACCGCGCTGCTGATGCTGCCGCACAAATAGGCGGCCACGGCGCCTGCGACCACCCAGACAATCATCGTTGCGGTCATCGGCTAGACTCGTGCTGCGCGGTGGGAGTGTGGTACACGCCTTGGCTTGCGGCGGTCAGGAGGTTGGATTTGGGCGCAGAATCGCCACGACGGGGGCCCGGCACGGACCCGGAGGAGGCGCAATTATATCAACGGCTTGTGCAGCGCATCGATGCTGCAGGCGGCAGTGTGCCGTTCGTCGAGTTCATGGAACTGGTGCTTTACGACCCCGATTACGGTTACTACACCGGCCCTGCCGCCAAATTCGGTGCACGTGGGGATTTCGTCACCGCGCCGGAGTTGTCGCCACTCCTCGCGTGTGGTCTGGCCGGCACGGCAGACTCGGTGTTGCAGCAGATCGGCGGCGGCTCGGTGCTGGAAGTCGGGGCCGGCACCGGGCGGATGGCGGCGGATCTGTTGCGCAATCTGGCGGTACCGGAGAATCTCATCCGGTATCAGATCCTAGAGCGCAGCGCGGATCTCAGGGCCCGTCAGCAACGGCTGCTGGCGCATGAAGTGCCGGATTGGATGGAGCGGATCGAGTGGATCGACGTGCTGCCCGAAAGCGGGTTTCAGGGCTTCATTTTTGCCAACGAGTTGCTGGATGCGATCGCGGTCAACCGGGTTCAGATGACCGCGCGCGGAGTGGGGGAACTGCACGTCAGCCACGACGCGAACGGCATCAGGGAGCGGGTTGGGCCACTCAGCGACGACCGCCTGGCGGAGCGGATCGCACCGCTCGGTATCGCGCCCGGCTATCGAACCGAGGTGGGCCTGCGCCGCGAAGCCTGGGTGGCGCGGGCCGGCGCCGCGATCGGGCGGGGCGCGCTGATGCTGATCGACTACGGTTATCCCCGGCGCGAGTATTACCACCCGCAGCGTCGTGACGGTACCCTCCTGTGTCACCATCGCCATCGGGCCCACTGCGACCCGTATGTCCACCTGGGTCAGCAGGACATCACGGCCCATGTCGATTTCACCGGTATCGCCGAGGCGGCGCTTGCGGCGGGGCTCGATCTGTTGGGTTTTACCACCCAGGCGGGTTATCTCCTCGCCAGCGGTGTGCTCGAGATGGCGCAAATCCGTCCCGCGGATGACGCCCTGGCGGCAATCAACTTCCGCCAGAACATGAAAAGGTTACTGCTGCCCGGCCAGATGGGAGATCTGTTCAAGGTGCTGATCGCCGGGCGCGGACTGGAGTCCACGCCGCACGGCTTTGGTGCTCTGGATCAGCGCCATCGGCTGTGAAGCTCAGTCAGGAGCAATGGCGCGCAGCCGCGCCTTGCGAATGGCCGTGCCGATCGCCGGACCTGCCGCGGTTTGCTTGCTGATCGCCGCCGTATCGACGGCCTCAGCTCGTGCGAAGGCAGCGCGTATATGATCCGCCTGCGGATAGGGGCGGGACGAGAATCCCGTGCGGCCCTGGTAATCCGCCTGACAGGCGAGCAGGAACTGTTCCAGTCGCTCCGGTCTGCGGAAGGCGTCCACGGCTTCGAGCAGTTTGAGCACCGTTGCCGGGCGCAACTCCAGCGCGCGGTGGCAGTCGCCGTGATGGCGGGCCACGAGTCGGGCGAGGTCGCGGTACCTCCTGGGGACCTTGAACCGTGCGCAGATCGCTTCGGCCAGTGCCACGCTGCGGGTTTCGTGGCCGTGATGCTTCGGATGCCGTTCCGGCGGTGTCGTGCCTTTGCCCAGGTCGTGGGTGAGCGCCGCGAATCTGACCACAGGGTCCGCGGAAAGCGCGGCGGCCCGCTCCAGAACCATCAGGGTGTGGAGCCCGGTGTCCACTTCCGGGTGGTGCCGCGGGGGTTGCGGGACGCCGAACAGACGGTCGAGTTCCGGCAGTAGCCGTGCCAGGGCGCCGCATTCCCGCAGCGTGACAAAAAAAACCTGAGGCGTTGGGCCGGTCAGGGCCCGGTTCATCTCCTGCCAGACCCGCTCGGCCACCAGGGCATCCACTTCGCCATTGGCCACCATGCGGCGCATCAGCGCCATGGTGTCGGCGGCAACGCGGAAGCCGAGGTCGTGGAACCGGGCGGCAAAGCGCGCCACGCGCAGGATACGCACCGGGTCTTCCACGAAAGCGTCCGACACATGCCGCAGCAGGCGTCGCTGCAGGTCTCCCTGCCCGTCGAACGGATCGATCAGCGCTCCATCGACTGACCGGGCCATCGCATTGATGGTGAGATCGCGTCGCTCGAGATCCTGTTCGAGGGTTACATCAGGTGAGAAGCGGGTCTCGAAACCGTGGTACCCGGGACCTTTCTTGCGTTCGGTGCGGGCGAGCGCGTATTCCTCGCCGGTCTCGGGGTGCAGGAAGACCGGAAAATCAGCACCGACTTGCTGAAACCCCGCGGCTGTCATGTCGCCCGGAGAGCTGCCCACGACCACGTAGTCGCGCTCCCGCACAGCGAGGCCGAGTAACTCGTCGCGAACCGCGCCACCGACCAGATAGACCTGCGCCATCGTGCTCTGAAAGGGTGTCAGCTTGGGCCTTGGCGTGAATTGACTCGCCTCAGCCAAGGGGCCATCGGGGTCGCTATGATAGAACCATCAGCCCATGCAACCCCGGTGCGGGGGCCCTGCCGAGTCGATGGTGTATTCGTTATGAGCGTCAGTCCGTTGTCAGCAATGCAGCTCTACACACCCTGCCCCCCGGAACTGTTCGCGTTTGCGTCGTCGCGGGAGTTGGCCGCGGGCACCGAGCGCATCGAACAACAACGCGCGGCGCGGGCCATGGAACTGGCCACCGCGATCGGTGCCGACGGGTTCAATCTGTTCGTCATGGGTGCCCCGGGCAGCGGGCGTCACACCCTGGTGCGTCACCACCTCGATGGTCACGCACCCGATCGGCCGACGCCGCCGGATTGGTGCTACGTGCACAACTTCGAGTTGCCTCATAAGCCATGGGCGCTGCGGTTCGAGCCGGGGGTAGGGCGTCGTTTCAGCGCAGCCATGGCGCAGCTGCTCGAGGACTTGAAATCGACGGTCCCGGCCCTGTTCGAGGGGGAGGATTACCAGACCCGCCGGCATGCCATCGAGGCCGGGGTCAAACAGCGGCAGGACGAAGCGCTGAGCGCTTTGCGCGATAAGGCACGGGAGCAGGGCATCGCGTTCATGACCACGCCGGGGGGATTCGCGTTCGCGCCGTTGCAGGATGGCGAGGTGATGCCGCCGGACGCGTTTCACAAACTGACCGGGCAGCAGCAGGAGGAGATCGAGTCACGGGTTGCCGTGCTGCAGAAAGAGCTGCAGGAGACGGTCCGCCAGTTTCCGAACTGGATGAAGGAGGCGCGGCGACGCATCAAGCAACTCGATCAGGAGATGACCCGCGCTGCCGTCGTACATCTGGTGGAGGCGGTAGCCCACGAGTTCGGCGCCGATCAGGAGGTGGCGGATTACCTGCAACGTCTGCTCGACGATGTCGTCGACAATGCCGAACTGTTCCGCGGGCCACCGGAGGGGGCGCCGCCGTTCATGGCCACCGCTGAACCCCCATTGGAACGTTATCAGGTGAACCTTCTGGTCAGCCATGGTGAAAACGGCGGCGCTCCGGTCATCTTTGCGGATCACCCGAGCTACGCGAATTTGATCGGGCGCATCGAGCATCAGGCGCAGTTCGGCGCGCTGCGAACCGACTTCACGTTGATCAAGCCGGGGCTGCTGCACGAAGCCAACGGCGGTTTCCTGATAATCGACGCGGCACGGCTTCTGGTGGAGCCCTTCGCCTGGGACGCACTGAAGCGGGTGTTGCGCTCCCGGGAGTTGAAGCTCGAACCGCTGGATCAGCGCCTGAGCCTGATCAGCACGGTGTCACTGGAACCGGAACCGATACCGGTGCAAGTGAAGGTGGTCCTGATCGGGGACCGGTACCTGTACTACCTGATGTCGCAACTGGATCCGGACTTCGCGGAACTGTTCAAAGTGGTGGCGGATTTCGACGACGACATCCAACGCACTCCGGATAACGTGCAGCGGCTGGCCACTACCGTGGCGCACTTGGCGGAGTCGGATGGCCTGCTGCCGCTCGATGGCGGTGGCATGGCCCGGGTTGTGGAGCACACGGCGCGGCTCGCGGTCGATACGCAGAAGCTGTCCGCACGGATCAGTCCGATCCGCGATCT
>JAYZWP010000008.1:0-3555 GCA_036142245.1 Pseudomonadota bacterium
GACCACACCGGATTGCCTCTCCTCCAAACTCCTGTCTCCCGTGGTTTAGCGGCGGGTCGGGATTCAATCGCACAACCCCACAATCCGGGTCGTTAGAATCACCGTCCGCACTTTGCCGGCCAGAATACCGGTTTCCGTCACGGTAATGAGCATCCATATTCTCGGGTTATCCGCCTACTACCACGACAGCGCAGCGGCTCTGCTTCGCGACGGCGTACTGGTGGCCGCGGCTCAGGAGGAGCGCTTCACCCGGAAAAAGCACGATCCGGTTTTCCCCGCCAGGGCGACCAGTTACTGCCTGACCCAGGCCGGCATCACGCTGGACCAGGTTGATCAGGTGGTGTTCTATGACAAACCCCTGCTCAAGTTCGATCGGTTGCTGGAAACCTTTCTCACGCAGGCCCCCCGGGGGCTTCGTTCTTTTCTGGCCGCCATGCCGGTCTGGCTGAGCGAGAAGCTCTACCTGAAGACGCTGCTGCGCCGCGCGCTGCGCGACCTGCTGCCGGAAGGCGCGTCCGGTCCCAAGCCTGATCTGCCGCCGCTGTTGTTCACGGAACATCACCAGGCTCATGCCGGTTCGGCGTTCTACCCCAGCCCGTTCGAGCGCGCAGCGATCCTCTGCCTGGACGGCGTGGGCGAATGGGCAACCACGTCGGTATGGCGCGGCATCGGCGGGGAGATCGAGCCGCTCTGGCAGCTCGATTTTCCACACTCTCTGGGACTGCTCTACTCCGCTTTCACCTACTTCACCGGTTTCAAGGTGAATTCCGGAGAGTACAAGCTCATGGGGCTGGCGCCCTACGGTGAGCCGCGCTATCGCCAGCGCATTCTTGACGAGTTGCTGGATCTGAAATCCGACGGTACCTTCCGGCTGAATCTCGATTACTTCGGTTACCTGACCGGTCTGCGTATGACCAATCGGCGTTTTGCCCGACTGTTCGACGGACCCGCCCGCACCCCGGAGAGCCCCATCACCCGGCGCGAAATGGATATCGCGTGCTCCATACAGCGGGTTACCGAGGAGATCGTGCTGCGTTTGGCGCGCACCGTTCATCGGGAGACCGGAGAGTCCCGACTCTGCCTGGCGGGGGGGGTCGCACTCAACTGCGTGGCCAATGGCCGGCTGTTGCGCGAAGGGCCGTTCGATGAACTCTGGATTCAGCCCGCTGCGGGCGATGCCGGCGGCGCGCTGGGCGCCGCCTTCTGCGCCTGGCATCTTTATCTGCAGAACGACCGTTCGACGCCGCCAGCAGGCGCTGCCGGCCGCGACGCGATGAGCGGCGCCTACCTTGGACCGGAATTCACGCCCGGGACGATCAAGCAGGCGTTGGCCCAACCGGGTGCCGTGATTCATGAGCTGGACGACGACAGTCTGTTCGCAGCAGTGGCGGAGCGACTGGCCGCAGGGAAGGTCATCGGCTGGTTCCAGGGGCGCATGGAATTCGGCCCGCGTGCGCTCGGCAACCGGTCGATTCTGGGCGATCCGCGCGACCGCCGGATGCAGTCGACCATGAACCTGAAAATCAAGTACCGCGAGTCGTTTCGCCCCTTTGCTCCGGCGGTGCTCGAGGAGCATGTCGCCGACTGGTTCGAGATCACGGTGCCGAGTCCCTACATGCTGCTGGTGGCTGATATTGCGCCTCGACACCGTACACCGCTGGAGAACCCGGCCGCACCAGGAGTCGGCATCGAGCTGCTCAAGCAGCCGCGCTCCACCCTGCCGGCCGTCACGCACGTGGACTACAGCGCCCGCATCCAGACGGTGAGTCGCGAGACCAATCCGCGCTTTCATCGCCTGATCAGCGCCTTTTACGACCGTACGGGCTGCCCTGCCGTGGTGAACACATCCTTCAATGTCCGGGGTGAGCCCATCGTCCACACCCCGGCGGATGCCTACCGCTGTTTCATCCAGACCGAGATGGACTGCCTGGTGGTGGGCAACTGTCTGCTGGATAAGGCGGAGCAGCCGCCGGTCCCGCGCGATCCGCGCTGGCTGCAACAGTTCGAGCCGGACTGATGCACGGTACCCCTGAGGGCGCCACGCCGGACCGGCGTGGCCTGAGAAGTTTCTCTTTCACTCTGGCCGGCGCCATTGCGCTCTTCCTCGGCATCCTGCTGCCGTGGGTGTGGGAGTTCTCCTGGCCGGCCTGGCCCTGGTTTCTGGCCATGGCACTGGTTCTGTGGGGCGTGGTGTGGCCGGCGGGACTGGCGCCGCTGTACCACGCCTGGATGCGGCTGGGGATGCTGCTCCACAAAATCGTCTCACCGCTGGTGTTGGGGCTGCTATTCGTGGTGCTGTTCGTTCCCACCGCGCTGCTGTTGCGTCTCTTCCGGTATGATCCCCTCGCCTCCAGGCCGGACCCGGACGTGGCCAGTTATAGGGTTCCCAGCACCAAGATGCCGCGGGAACAGATGGAAAAACCCTACTGATCGATTAACGCAGCCGTAATGCTCGAACTGCTCCAGGACCTGTGGGGGTTCTTGCGCGTGCGCAAGAAATTCTGGCTTGCCCCCATCATCGTCGTGCTGCTGTTGTTCGGCGGTCTGCTGGTGTTCGCGCAGGGGTCGGCGGTGGCGCCGTTCATCTACACCCTGTTCTGACCGCTCGGCGTACATGCCTGCGCGCCGGGCCGCCGTGCGGGGCCTGATGAAGCGGCTTCAGTCGCTATCACCGCCGTCCGGCGGGATTACGAAGCGCCCGGTACGGATCGTTATCTCCTCGATGGAGACATCGTCGAAATCCTCGTCCGCCTGATATACCCCCCGATTGCGCATCAGCCGGCGCAACAGGGAGGCATCCGTCTCGCTCAACGATTCCGAATCGCGTGCCGCCCGGCTGATGTGGAATCCGGACTCCGCTGGTTCCTTGTTTTCCGACATGGTTCGATGCTCTGCCCGGTCCGCCGCCGAAAAATGGCATTCGTGTATCGTCAATCGGCGGCAAAGAGAGGAACTTGAGTCATCCCGGCTTGACGCTGTGACCACCGGGAACGGTCAATCGCCCTGAACCGCTCTGCGTGACCGGGTCGACCCACTCTTCCGGGTTGCCGCGCGGCTTTCCGTTGCCGGGTCCGGCAGCGCGTCGGTCAGCGCACCGATCTGCGCCGGCGTCAGATCGCGAAAATCGCCACGGCGCAGATCGCGCGGCAGAGTGACCGGTCCGAATCGGATCCGGATCAGGCGGCTGACCTGACAATCCTGACTCTCCCATAACCGGCGTACCATGCGATAACGCCCTTCCCGGACCCTGACCCGAAACCACTGGTTTCGCCCCTCCCCGGCACCACGCGTCAGTTCGGCAAAGCTGGCCGGGGCGCCGTCGATTACCACCCCGGTGCGCAGCCGTTGCAGCGTCGCATCGGTCACTTCGCCGTGAACACGGACCTGATATTCCCTGTCGAAACCGCCGCTCGGGTGCATCAGACGGTGCGCGAGGCTGCCGTCGTCGGTGAACAGCAGCAGCCCCGAGGTGTTGATGTCGAGCCTGCCGACCGCCACCCAACGACTGCCCGGCAGACGCGGCAGTCGTTCGAACACATCGGGGCGGCCCTCCGG
>JAYZWP010000009.1:0-3961 GCA_036142245.1 Pseudomonadota bacterium
ATCGCGTGTCCGGTGGCTGTCTTCACCGTCCTGCCGCTCCCGTCGCCTGCTCCCGTCGTCCGATGAAATACGGTCATCGAGACTTTCCGCGCCCTCCCCGAGGCTAACAGGCCGGGTACCAGCGTGACGTCACACGACCCGATGCGATCCGAAGATTCCGCGCAGACGCTGGCGTGTCTGTTCGAGGAAGTAGGCGATGATCCTGAGCTGCGGACACAGATCGCGACGGCAATGGCGGAGAACCCCACGGTCGCGCTCTACCTGGTCACGCCAAATCTTGAAATCCGCCACGCCAACGACACCTTCTGCCGCCTGCTCGGTTACGCGCGCGCAGAGTTGGTCGGCCGACGGCTGGATACCCT
The DNA here is from genome assembly GCA_036142245.1 of Pseudomonadota bacterium. Lineage (GTDB taxonomy): Bacteria > Pseudomonadota > Gammaproteobacteria > Immundisolibacterales > Immundisolibacteraceae > JAYZWP01. The sequence continues at coordinate 363 of JAYZWP010000009.1, forward strand.
GCTGCATCCGGAAGACGACCGGGTCACCCAGGCACTCGCCGAGACGCTGCGTGACCCCGGCGTACCGGGTTACACACTGGTGCGGCGGTTCCTCCATCGGGATGGCAGCACCGCCGTCTGGACCCGGGGCCAAGCGACCTGCCTCCGCGACCCGGCTACCGGACGGCCGCGCTTCGGACTCGCCATCCTGCACGATATTTCGACCCTCATGGCGTTACGAACCGAGCGCGAGCGACTGTTGTGCGCGCTGCGACGCCAGGATCGCGCCCAGGCGATCGGCACCCTGACGGCAAAGATCACCCACGATTTCAACAATCTGCTGGGTACCATTCTCGGCTTCAGTGAACTGGCGCAGCGCAACGCGGAGGAAAGTTCGCCGTTACACCGCCATCTCGGTCATATCCGCAGCGCCGCGAACCGTGCCCACGAACTGATCGAACAACTCACGGCATTCAGAGACAACGACCTCACCCACTACGGGGCCGTTTCCTTGACGGCCGCCGTGCGCGAAGCGCTCGCGTTACTGAGTGTGCTGCTGCCCGCCCATGTGCGGTTGCAAGCGCAGCTCCCGGACGCGCCATGCGATACCGCCGCCGACGAGGGACGACTGACTCAGCTCGTGACCAATCTGTGCACAAACGCCGCCCGGGCCATGCCGCAGGGTGGGACCCTGACCGTGTCGGTGGACAGTCTGACAACCGCCACCGGACGCCAGCTCTCGGAAGGCTACCTTGCGGCGGGCGAATATGTCCGCCTGCGGGTGGAAGACGAAGGTGTGGGCATCGCTGCCGAGAACCGGCCCAATCTTTTCGACAACTTTTACAGCGACGACGGCGGCAGCGGTCTGGGTCTGGCGATCGTCAAATCCCTGACCGAATCGTTGCACGGCCAGATCGATCTGGAGTCACGCCCTGGCGAGGGCACGCGCTTCGACATCTACCTCCCCTCGGCATCCCGTCCGCAGGACCTCATCGACGATCAGAGCGGTGATCCGATCGCCACGGCGCAAGGCGAACATGTGCTTTGGGTGGATGACGAGGCGGCCATTGTCCGGTTTGGCGAACAGGCCCTCACCGAACTGGGTTTTCGCGTTACGGGGATGACTGACAGCGTCTCCGCGCTGCGCATGTTTCAGGCCGATCCGGACGGTTTCGACATGCTGCTGACCGATCTGACCATGCCGGAAATGAATGGCCTGGAGCTCGCCCAGGCCGCCATGGCGCTGCGTTCTGATCTTCCCGTGGTATTGATCGCGGCGCATGTCGACTCCGCCGCCCGGGACACCGCCGGCCGCATCGGTATCCGTGAAATCGTCCGCAAGCCCTTTGCGCTCAGCAAGCTGAGCCGCTGCATCGCGCAACACCTGGATAGTTGACGCGCCGCGCGGCGGATACGCCGGCGGCCCGCTCAGCGGGCGCCATTCGCCGGCAGACCTTCCAGATGAAGCAAACCCTCCAGATCGGGCAGCGTCTCGACGCTGCCGATGTCGCGCATCGTCGTGGCGGCGACCGCCAGCCCCTCCCGGTCAACGGCCCCGCTGATGTTCCATGCCGGCAACGTCCTTTGCAGCGCCCGGGTCAGCATCCGCGGATTCAATTCGGGCAGGAGCGGCGCGACCAGTTCACGGGTCTGTTCCGGATGGTCGACGCAATAGCGCGCGCCCCGCAGATAGGCGGCCAGGCAGCGCCGCAGCAATTCCGGCTCGTCCTCACAGAACTGGCGCCGCGCGACCAGCAAACCCCACTGAAAGCGCGGCCGTGCGACGCTTACCGGCTCCACCATGCGCAGCACGCCGACGCCCTCGCCGAGCGCCACGAGAGGCTCCACCATCAGCTGCGCCGACAAGCCGCCGCCGGCGAGCCCGTCGATGGATTCGTAGTCGCTGAAAAGCTCGCGATATTGCACGTCCCGCTCCGGATCGAGACCCGCCCGGGATAACTCCAGCTTCATCAGGTGGCCGTCGCAACTGCCCTTGGACAGCACACCGACCGTCCTGCCACGCAGTTCCTGCAGATCCCGAATGTCCGGAGTCACCACCAGGAAGAAGTGATCCAGATTGCCGATCACGCTGCTGGCAATGATCACCCCGTCGAAGACCCGCCGGTCGATCGCCTGGAGAAACGGCGGCGTACCCATGCGACCGAGATGGACTTCGCCGCGCCCCATCGCCTGGGCCAGCCTGTCCCCGCCGGGAATCACCCGGATCGAGAGATTGATCCCCTGCTGCGCGAAGAAACCCTGCCGCAAGGCCATCAGAAACGGCCAGTCGTGATGCCCACCCTGATTGGCGTGGCCCCAGGTGACGTCGATCATTCGCTCTCCCGCTGCACAGTTTTCGAAAACACCCTGCTCACGTGGACGGTCCAAGAGTCGCCGCTGGTCAACGCCTCAGATTCTCCTGAAGCGGGAGAACCCCGCCGACAACGGCATCCAGAGTAGCGCCTATTTCGGCGTTGATCACCAGGTCGGCTATCTGGTCCAGATCCGTCGGATCCCGGTTCAGGATCACCAGCCGCGCACCGTTGCGTTTCGCCAGGATAGGAAATCCCGCGGCGGGATAGACCTGCAAAGAGGAGCCGATCGCCAAGCAGAGATCACAGGCGTGGACGGCGTTGTCCGCCGCCTGCATCGGTTCTTCCGGCATCGGCTCGCCGAAGGAGATCACCGCCAGCTTCACCAGGCCGCCGCACGCATCGCAGCGCGGCGAGAGACCCTCCGAGACGAAGCGCGCTTTCAGCGGCGGTAACTCATGGCGGGTCCGGCAGGACAGGCAGTGCGCATACTTCGAGGTACCGTGCAGTTCGATCACCTGCTCGTCGGGTATCCCGGAACGCTGGTGCAAACCATCGATGTTCTGGGTGATCACATGGGTCACGATGCCCAGACTTGCCAGCCGCGCGACGGCAGCGTGACCACGATTCGGCAATACAGCCGACCAGTCGCGATCGATCTCCAGCAGCATTTCCCAGGCTCGCCGCCGGGCCGCCTCCGAGGCCAGGTAATCCTGATACTCCACGGGTTTGAAACGGCTCCAGAGTCCGCCCGGACTGCGGAAATCCGGGATACCGGACTCGGTACTCATACCGGCTCCGGTAAAGACCACCACCCGTTCCGCATTACCGAGTTCCGCGGCCAATGCCTGTAACTGGTTCCTTTCTGCCATCCCACAACCTGAACGCCGTCCCACTTCGCCACAATTCTAGTCGTGGTTAGGCGTCAGGTTCCGGTCAACCACCTGTTTCTCGCGCGCCCTGCCCGGTAGCAATCGACTCATATCCGTTCAGCAGGCGCAAAAAGGCCGGGGTCCACTGTCGTGAACCCCGGCCAATGGGGGACGAGGCTTATTATGGTTAGAAACCCGTCGCGGCGAATCAGCCCCCCGTGACCAGCTGCACGGAATACAGGGTCGTGGTGCCACTCACTTCATTGGTCACCGCGAGCAATGGTTCGGCGTTCGGGCTTTCCTGCGCGGGGATAAACACCAACCCTTCCGGACCCAGGTCACCGGCGGTGCCGGCTTCCGCATCGCCGGTGAAATCGCGATTGTTGATGTATTGCACAAACTGCGGGCGCCCCGGGTTGGTGATCCGATACACCAT
>JAYZWP010000010.1:0-6266 GCA_036142245.1 Pseudomonadota bacterium
TTCGCGGCGGGCAGGGCGCGGGCAGCGACCTGTCTGCCAGGTCGATAGACATCCCGGCGTTGGCCGTCAAACCGGCCATGGCCCGGTTCAGGCAGATTCAGGAAACGTCGGCGCGGATGATCCGGGACGCCTTACCGCGCCTGTTCGACGAGCGGCTGGAGGCGCAATTGCGCGAGATGGCACACGCCTGCGACGAGGAGCTGGAACGCTGGCGTGACGACCCGGTGCTCTCCGGCGAGCGCTAAAGTCGCAACGGCGCACGGGCCGGGGTGACGCATCGCGCTGCCTCCCCGATGGTTCAACTCCCCACGATGGCGAGCGTGACCGAAATCGCCATCAGAACGGACCCGAAAGCCCGGATCAGATACTGCCGCCGGGTGAGCCGTTCGATGCCCCGTAAACCGGCGATCGCCAGCAGATAAACGGCCAGCAGACCGAAGACACCGCGCAGGTTCTGGATGATCACCACCAGGGTGACCTGCCGGCCGATGGCAAAGGCGCCGGTGAGCGCCAGCAGCGCGCCGATCTGGACCAGGCCGTAACCGAGCAATGCACGGAAGTAGCGCCAGCTCATGCCGAAGGAGCCGCGGCTCTGGATCATCCCGAGCGGACCCAGGATCAGCAACGGCGCCAACATGCTGTAGACGACCAGTTCCTGAACCGTGAACCCCGCTTGCAGCATGAGCATGACGAAAATGTCGTTGCAGCCGAACAGGAGCGCGGCGGCCAGCGTGAACAGCAGGCTGACCGGCGCGGCCCTGAAGGTGGCGTCGTTGAGGAAGAACAGACTGACGAAAGTGCCCACCGCGCCGACGTAGACCAGCGGCCCGTGAGTTTCCTGCCACAGCAGCGCCGCGGCGATGGTGACGAAAAATACCTTTAAACCGAGCAGGGGCGTGACGAAGGAGGCGTCCGCCCGTTTCATCGCCTCCATCAGCAGCAACTGACTGCCCGCCACGCTGGCGCCGAAGCCCAAAATCAGCCCCGGTGCCCGCGTCACACCCGACAGGTCCGTGGTTGGTGCCATCAGAAAGGCGAGGGTGGCGGGCGCCAGCAGACTGTAGAAGGCCACCTGCATCCGGTTGTCCGAATAGACCAGCAGTTGCCGTGACAGCGCAAAGGCGAACCCTTGCAGAAAAGCGCCCAGCAGCGCCAGCCAGACGAACGCCGGGACGCCACTCACCGGTTCGCCAGGATCGCCGCGGTGATGGACAGGGTCATCAGCCCGGCACCGGCGAAGCGCATCAGGTATTGGCGGCGCGAGAGCCGTTCCATGCCCTCCAGGCCGACGCGGGTGATGAGCCAGACAACGCCGATAGCGAACAGCCCCCGGGCGCTCTGCACGATGTTCACCATGGTGGCTTCCTTGGCCAGGGCGAAGGAGAGCATCAGAAAAACGCCACCCAGAAGCTGAACGCCGCCGTAGAGCAGCAGGCCGCCGGTAAAGCGGCGATTCAGTCGGTAGTGCCCCTTGAGCGTCGCCACCGCGAACGGCACCAGCAGCAGCGCAGAGACCACAAACAGGTAGAACATCACCTCCAGGGTGCCGAAGCCCGCCCGGAACAGCCGGACCAGAAAGATGTCCGTGAGGGCGTAGCAGAAGGTGGTGAACAGCATCAGCAGCAGGGCGGCCGGGTTGCCGTGCAGTTTGCCGTCGCCCAGCAGGAACATGCCCACCATCGCACCGATGCCTCCGGCGTAGACGAGGGGAGTGTAGAACTCGTCCAGAAACAGCGCGGACAGGCCGGCGATGAAGAAGATCTTGAGGCCGATCAACGGCACGACAAAGGAGGCGTCGCCGACCCGGATGGCGATCAACAGCGCGACATACCCCAACGCGAAGCAGCCGCCCGCGCCGAGCAGATCCAGCCACGCGCCGGTGGGGTTGCTGAACTCGATGAACGGCAGCAGCAGCAGCGACAGCAGACCGGTACTGAACAGGCTGTAGAACGCGACCTGGGCAGGATGGCCCGCCAGCAGATAGAGCCGTTTGGAGTAAACGGAACTGAACGAGTGGATAAAGGCGGCAAGCAGCGCCACCGCGACGTAGGTCTGCATGGATTCCCTTCTGTGCGCGTCATCCGGGGGAGGGAAACGGACGCTGCCGCGTCTGTTCTCAAGCGGGATGACGGCGCCTATTGTAAGGGCTGGGCGACACCGGTCGGCGCGCGCCGGGCCGAACGCGCGGGCTGCAGGGTGCCGGTCGCCGCGGGCGGTTCGGGTTGCCTCGTGCTTTGCCGCTATCGCCCGCCGGGCCCGGGGCCTGGTGCTCTAAACGTAGCCGACGCCTGGTGTGGCAACTAGACCGAAACCTGTCCCGCCAGCAGCAGTACACCCCAGGCAAACACCACGATGCCGGCGGCCCGGGCTACCCGCGGACCGACCGGGATGATCTTCTCAGCGAGAACATAGATCGCGATGCCGGCCACCCAGGCCAGATTCATCACCCCCACCACGAACAGCAGCAACATCAGCAGCCAGCAGCAGCCGACACAGTAGAGCCCGTGCAGCAGGCCCATCTGAAAGGCGCCCATCAGGCCATCCTTCCAGTGACCGAACAGAAAACCGATGGGAGACTGGCAGTGGCGCAGACAGTTGTACTTGAGTGTCGTCCACTGATAGGTCCCCGCCGCGATGAGAACGGTGCCGGCCGCGATACGGGAATCGAACGACATGCTGCCGCTCAGGAAGGCGAGGTCGTGCAAAAGCCACTGGAACGCGGTCGCCGCGGCACTGAACAGCGTCCAGCTGGCGAGATAGCCGAGAATGAACAGCGTTGCCGGCGTCAGCGCACTGTCGCGGCGCTCCCCGGCGGCGCGCAGAAACAGCAGGATCGCCGGTGTGGCAGATGGAAGCATCATCGCAACCATCATCACCGCCCACATCACGAAATGGGTGGCCACGTCCGTGAAGCTCCAGCGGGTGAGATGCATCTGCAGCATGGCGCCGGCGTCCATGGCGCCGCCGCTCTGCATGGACATGCCCATCATGGACATGTTCATCGCCGACATTTCCCGGGCCAGATGGATGGTGTAGGCCCACGCCAGCGCCGTCAGCACCAGCACGGCAGCGCCGATCAGCCAGCGCTGCTGGCGCAAAGCGGCTTCGAGCAAGCCCGGCGCGTCCTCTTGGTGGACCCGCAGACGGGTGGTGGCGCGCTTCTAGGAAGCCGCTTGGCGGTCGAACACGTACGCCGTGGGCTGTACCGATCCGCTCCAGGAGAAGGGCGCGAAGTGGCCGTTGTTGGTGCCGGTGGTGTCATCCCAGTCGATTCCCGGCACATGCGCGTGGCTGCCGGTGGCAATGCCCAGAGCCAGCTTGCTGTTGGCGGGGTGACCGACGTTGTCGATATAGAAAGGCTCGCCATTGTTGCGGCGCGACAGGTATCCCTCGACGCCGATCTCGATCAGCCCCGGCACCTTGACGCTGCGCTTGTTGTCCTCCAGCGAGAACTCGATGGGACCGGTTTCGATGCCGGCGAACCGGGCGATCATCGGTTTCATCATCGACAGCGGGCCACCCGCCTCGCCGCGCACGATGGTTTCCAGTGCGTGGCGCTGTGCGTCGTCGGCTTTGCTGTCGATCACGGCGGCGGCCGTCCAGCCGCCCTGGCTCATCACCAGCGGGGTTTTGATGATGAAGATGAAGCTCAGCCCGTCCAGGGAAACCTCGCCGTACCGGCCGGATTCGATGTTAAGGCAGAGCACCGCGATGCAGTGGTCGCCGACTTCTTGCGTAGCGGGGATCGACAGCGCGGTGGAGTTGGTGAAGATGCAGGGACACAGGTACTTGCAGCTACAGTTCTCGGCGTATTGCCCCTGGATTTGCCAATTTGTCTCAGCCATGGTGGACAGCTCCTCGCGCGTTGTGAATCGTTTTCAGTATGTAACATCATCGCTCGGGTTGAAACCGGGGAGGCGCCGAAGCGCCGCGCATGGGGGACGGACATGAACAAGGTATTTTTCATCGAACTGGGGATGGGCGCCGACCTGCACGGACAGAGTGTCACCAAGGCGGCGGAACGGGCGGTGCACAACGCGATGTATCACAACTCCCTGCCCGGCATCCGCGAACTGCTGCCGGACGGGGATCCGCAGGGCATGAAGGTGCGGGTCCGGCTGGCCGTTCCCCGTGCAGCGGAATCGCTGGACGAGGAGCGGATCCGCGCCCTGATCCCTTACGGGGAAGTCACCGTCGAGGTGGTGTCGGGCGGGATGATCACGTCGAGCGGGGTCGTGGTCCCGGAAAAGGGCGACCGCAGCGACGAGATCGTGATCGTCAACGCCGCGGTGGAAGTGGGGATCTGACGGTGCGCTCCAGCCGCACATGACCTGTGGCGGACGGATCGGCGAGCCGGGACAGTCTCCCGGTGCGGTTCGTCGAGCGACGCGGAGTCAACATCAATAACGGAGGAAGGTGTCATGTCTGAGGAAATCCAGGCGGTATTCGGCGCCACCCGCGGTACGGGGCTGGAGATCATCCGCTGTCTTGCGGCGAAGGGGGTGCCGGCGGTGGCCCTGGCCCGTGATCCGCACCGCGCGCAGGAGATCATCGGCGACAGCGCCCGGATCGTGCAGGGGGACGTGACGCAACCGGCAACCCTGGAAAAAGCGATTCAGCCCGAGTGGCGTGCCATCCATTTCACCGTCGATATCACTGGCGGCATCGGTGGCCGCGGCATGTTCGGCAAGCGCGAGGAGATCTACGGCACCGTTTGCGGCGGGTTGATCAACACCGTTGAAGCGGCGAAGCAGGCGGGTTTCACCGGTCAGATTGTGCTGCTGTCCACCGTGGGGTTGAAGATCGGCTCCTTTTCCGCCTGGATGCTGGACACCATCAAACGCGGTCTGCTGCAGGCGTCCATCGACAAGGGCGCGCATCTGCGCAACAGCGGGCTGGATTACAGCATCGTCTACGCCGGTATCCTCAACAACAAGCCCGGGGGGAGTACCCGGCTGCTGCTGGAACAGAAAGAGATGCCGATGAAACCGTCGCTGAAGATTGCCCGGCGTGACCTCGCCCGGGTGATGGTCGCCGCGGTGGGCAACGCCAAGAACAAAGAGTTCAACGCGTACGAAGGTAGCGGCCCGCCCCAGAACGATTCCGAGATCGCCGCGGAACTTGCCGCGTTGAGCCCGTTCAGGCAGTGAGGGGACAGCGAAGGGGGCAGCGAAGGGGGCAGCGAGTCCCGTGCCAGGTCAGGGCTCGTGCTCGCCGGCGAACCGCGCGGCTTCCATGACGGGTTCGACCGGCATTCCGGTCTGGTCCGGTCCGCCGCGCCAGAAATGCCGGGGCAGGGCGGTCTAGAAGTCCCGCGGCTGTGCCGTCCGCGTCATCCCCTTCGGCATGGCCGGTCGCCGCGCCTGGTGTAAGAATGGCCGCGCTACATTGGCGCCCCCGCCGGGGCAGGTCGCGGCCTGATGCAGGGCTCGTCGATCGGCCAATCCAGACCGGTCCTGTCCCTGGACCCGGAGGAGAAGATGAACCGCCCCGAGACCGTTTCCTCGCCGCTCAACTGGGACCGGCATGAAACCACCAAGGTTCCTTACCGGGTATTCATCGACCCGGATATCTACGACCTGGAACAGCAGCGCATTTTCCGGGGGGCGACCTGGTCTTTCCTCGCGCTGGAAGCGGAAATTCCTGAACCGTTCGACTATAAAAGCACCTTCATCGGCGATACGCCGGTGGTCGTGACGCGGGACGCCGCGGGCCTCTGCCACGCCTGGGTAAACCGGTGTGCGCATCGCGGAGCGCTGGTCTGCAGGGACCTGCGCGGTAATGTCCGGGAGCATACCTGCGTCTACCATCAGTGGGCGTACCAGCCTTCCGGAGAACTGATCGGCGTTCCCTTCCGCAAGGGATTAGGCGGCAAGGGCGGGTATCCGGCGGACTTCGCGCCGGGCGACCACGGCCTGCACCGGCTCAAGGTTCAGACTTTCAAGGGGCTGGTATTCGGCAGCTTCGACCCGGACATGGTTTCGGTCGAGGAGTATCTGGGTGACACCATGACCCGCTGGGCTGGACGCGTGCTGGACAGAACCATCGAGTTTCTCGGTACGGCGCGTCAGCAGATTCAATCCAACTGGAAGTTGTACACGGAGAACACCAAGGATCCTTACCACGCCAGCCTGCTGCACCTGTTCCACGCCACGTTCGGGGTCTATCGCTCCAGCATGGGCGGGGGGTGCGATGTTGGTGGCGAGCACGGCATGCACAGCCTGCTGCGCTCTTTCACCATTGAGAACGAGGACCTCAGCGAATAT
>JAYZWP010000011.1:0-9000 GCA_036142245.1 Pseudomonadota bacterium
GTCGGCATGTTAGAGCATGTGGGACCGGCGAATTACGCCACCTATCTCGACAAGGTTCACCACCGTCTGACCGACGCCGGTCTGTGTCTGCTGCACACCATAGGCGGTGCCCGCAGCGCCGCCAAACCGGACCCCTGGCTGGACCGCTACATCTTTCCCAATGGCCGGCTGCCCAGCGCGCGACGGCTCGCATCGGCACTGGAGGAACGCTTCACGGTGGAGGACTGGCACAACTTCGGCCCGGACTACGATCGCACCCTGCTGGCGTGGTGGCGCAACTTCAAGACCTCCTGGCCGCACCTGCGGCCCCGCTACGGGGACCGCTTCTACCGCCTGTGGCGCTACTACCTGCTGGCCTGCGCCGGATTCTTTCGCAGCCGCCAGGGCCAGCTCTGGCAACTGGTACTCAGCAAACCGGGTCGTGCGGTAGTGTACCGGTCGGTGCGCTGAACCCGGGCCCCTTACTCACTTCGCCGCACCGATACCGCCGCGCAGGCCGCGGCTAGCGGAACTCGATCGGACCGGCCCAGACCGCGAGCACGAGGCAGCCGTCGTCGCTGACCACCGTGTGACCGCTTCCCGGCGAACTCACCAGGAGAGTCCCGGCTTCGTAGAGTCCGCGCTCGTCCCGCTGCGATCCGCGCAGCACCAGAATGTGCTCGTAAGCGGTGTGCAGATGGAAGGGTACCGAGGCGCCGGCGTCGAAGTGCCGCAGCGCGGTGCTTGGCGTCACCCGTTTGATATAGGGGGCAATGCCCCCGGGCCATCGGCACGAAGCTCTGCGCGAACTCCCAGGTGAGCCCGGCCTGGCGCGCCGCACCGAGCATCTCGCCGAACCCGCCCGCCGTGGAGGTGATGGTAGCGCGGGATCAGAGCTTTCACATCGCGCTGGCGGCCGGCACGGGAAACGAGATCCTGGCCCGCTAGCTGGAGGACGTGAACGATCACATCCACATCGTGCGGCGGCTCGACTTCACCGATATGGGCCGTGTCGAACAGACCTACGCCGAGCATCACGAGATTCTGCGGACCCTGCTGCGCCGCGATGCCGAGGGCGCAAAAACCCTGCTGCTGCGCCACATCAAGAAGAGCGCCGAGGTCGCCAAGGCGATTACCCTGACGCAGCTTGCGCAGCAGCGAATTCTCGCCCGCTCCACCTCCTGATCGAGCCGCCGGCGCTGCGGCGTGCGTGCGCCATCAAGCGGACAAGAACTTCACCGTCCCCGAGTTGTCGTAGAGCGGTCCCGGATGGCAAGCTGCCGGAAACCTGTCCCGCGCCAAGCCATCCTCCCACCGGCCGCACGGTGCGCTGTAGACTGCGCGCCCCCTGGCGGCTGCGTGATTCCATTCCCGGATATTCACCCACCGATGAGCAGCGCTGATCCCGTTCCCACCCTCGAACCGCTGACCGGTGGTGCCGGGTGGCGCGTGGCCGGCGACTGGACCCTGGATGCCCTGGCGCCCCGGCTGCGCCCGCTCCAGCGCTCCCTCTCGACCGCGCAGCGGGACACCCGTTGGGACCTCTCGGGCATCGCCGCGCTGGACAGCAGCGGCGCGATCCTGTTGCTCGACGCCTGGGACAGCTCGCTGCCCGCGGACCTCCAGGCTGCCCCCCAACACCAGAGCCTGCTCGAGGAGTTGGCCAGCGCACCGCCTCTGCCGGAACGCCCGCGCCTTGCCCGTGCTCCCGGCAGGCTCGTCACCATCCTGGGCGACCAGATGTTGTCCGGTCTCGGGTTGCTGGCGGATCTGGTCACGCTGCTGGGCAAGCTGCTCTTGGAACTGGCTGGCGCCCTCGCCAGTCCACGCACCTTTCCGCGCCGCGAGCTGTCCGCCACCCTCTACCGCGCCGGCCTGCTCGCCCTGCCGATCACCGGTCTGGTGGGCCTGCTCATCGGCGTGGTGCTGAGTTATCTCTCCGCCCTGCAACTGCGGCTGTTCGGCGCCGAGGCATTCATCGTCGACCTGGTGGGGCTCGCCACCGCCCGGGAGCTTGGCCCGCTGCTGGGCGCCATTCTGGTGGCCGGCCGCAGCGGCTCGGCGATGACCGCGGAGCTGGGCGTGATGCGCCTCACCGAGGAACTCGACGCGCTGCGGGTGATGGGCGTCTCGCCGGTTCGGCGGCTGATCCTGCCCAAAGTACTCGCGCTGGGGCTGCTGATGCCGCTGGTCGCTTTCTGGACCAGCGCCTGCGGGATTCTTGGCGGCATGCTGATCGCCGAATTCGAACTGGGCATCGCCTACCAGCAATTCGCCGCCGGTCTGCCCGGCGCGGTACCGGTGGGCACCTACTGGTTGTCTCTGGGCAAAGCAGTGGTGTTCGGCTTGGCGGTGGGCCTCATCGCCTGCTGTTACGGGCTCCGGGTGGAGCCCAACACAGCCAGCCTCGGCAAGGAAACCACCGGCGCGGTGGTGGCGAGCATCACGGCGGTGATCGTGCTGGATGCACTGTTCGCGGTGGCGTTCCGGGACGTCGGCTGGCATGGCTGAGTGCGCCATCGAACTGCGCGGCATCGTCACCCGCTTCGGCCAGCGGGTGATTCACGACGGCATCGACCTGGCCGTCCAGCGCGGCGAGGTGCTGGCTCTGGTGGGTGGGTCCGGGTGCGGCAAGACCACCCTGCTGCGCGAGATGGTCGGCCTGGAGCAGCCCAGCGCCGGCACGGTGCGGGTGTTCGGTCATGAACTGCAAAACCTGAGCGCCGTGGAACACGCCGCCCTGCGCCGCCGCTGGGGGGTGTTGTTCCAGCATGGCGCCCTGTTCTCCGCCCTGTCGGTGGCGGACAATGTGGCCTTTCCACTGCGTGAGACGGCGGCGCTCAGCGGTCGTCAGATCGACCGGCTGGTGGCGCGCAAATTGAGTCAGGTCGGGTTGGCGCCGGACGCCGCACCTCTGCTGCCGGCCGCCCTTTCCGGCGGCATGATCAAGCGGGCCGCGCTCGCCCGGGCGCTGGCGCTCGAGCCGGAGCTGCTGCTGCTTGACGAACCTACCGCGGGACTGGACCCGGTCGCCAGCGAACAGTTCGTTGCCCTGATCCGCGAGCTGCGCGACCATCTCGGCCTGACGGTCGTTCTGGTCACGCACGATCTGGACACCATCCGCGACCTGTGCGACCGCATCGCGGTGCTGGCGGATCGCGGCGTCGCGGCCCTGGGCGACCTCACGCAGGTGGCCGCCGTCGATCACCCGTTCATCAAGGACTATTTTCTGGGGACCCGCGGCAGCCGCCGGGTCCTCGACAGGAGCGAGGACTGACCATGGAACGCAACGCCTACGCCTTCGCCGCGGGACTTTTCGTTCTCGCCCTGGGTCTGGGGGCGCTCGCCGCCGCCCGCTGGCTGGAGGGACCGGAAGCCATGAGCCAGCCTTACGTGGTGGTGTCCAAATCCTCGGTGGCGGGGCTGTCGCCTTTCTCCAAGGTGTACTACCGCGGCGTGGAGGTGGGACAGGTGACCGACATCCGCTTTGCCCAGGACGGTTCGCGCGAAATTCTCATCAGCATCGAGCTGGAACGCCGCGTACCGGTCACCGTCAACACCTACGCCACGCTGAAAGCCCAGGGGCTGACCGGGCTCGCCTTCATCGAACTACTGGACGATGGTCCGGTGGATGCCGCCACCCTGAAGACCGGCCAGGACGCTCCGGCCCGCATCGCCATGCGCCCGTCGCTCCTGGAATCCTTCCAGGCCGTGGGGCAAGGCATCGCCGAGCAGATCCAGCAGCTTGCCGGCAATATCAACCAGCTGTTTACCCCGGAGAACACCGAGCAACTGGGGCGCATCATCGCCAATATCGAGAACGCCAGCGCCCGCCTCGACACGTTACTTGCCGGCAGCCATTCGGTAGTCGAGCAACTGGAACCGCTGGTGCAACGAGGTGAGCAGACCTTCGCCCAGGCGGAAAATACCTTGCGCACGTTCGACGAGACCCTCGAAGCACTGCGGACACCCCTGGAGGAGGCCGAGCGTCTGCTGGCCACCACCAGCGACACCGTTACGCAGGTCGGTGGCCGGGTTGGTTCCGGCATCCTGCCCCAACTCGAAAACGCCTTGGGAACCATTGCCGACGCCGCCGACCGTATCGACCGGCTGACCGAAAACTTGGAGCGCGACCCCCCGGCACTCCTGTGGGGTACCGCTGTCCCGCGCCCCGGCCCCGGCGAAACCGGCTACTCGGGAGACTGACATGCCACTGCGCTTGATTCCTGTCCTGCTGCTCACGGCCTTATCGACCGCCTGCAGCATCCTGCCCACACCACCACCAACCGCGTTGCTGCACGATTTCGGCCCTCCGCCGGAACAGACGTCCACCGCCCCCTGCCGGCTCGAGCTGCGCGTCAGCGCACCTGCGTGGCTCGACAGCGGCGCCATCCACTACCGCTACGCCGGCGACACCCAACTGGCTGCGTACCGGGATCACCGCTGGGCGGCCGCTCCCTCCGCGCTGCTGGCGCAGCGCATAGCGGCGCTGCTGGCACCTGCTGATATCGATGCACCAACCTGCCGGTTGGACGTCCACGTGACCGGTTTCGAGCAACATTTCCTGGCAAGCGGCGACTCGGAAGCGCGCCTCTTCGCACGCGCCTCGCTGGTCACGCAGCACGACGGCAAGGTCATCCATGAAATCGATTTCTCCGTGAGAGAGCCGACCGCGACAGCAGATGTGCAGGGTGGAATCCCGGCGCTGGTCGGGTCGGCGGACCGTCTGGCACGCGCCCTCGTGGACTGGTTGAGCACTGCCGAATCGCCGCAGTGAAGTTCGCGCCGTTTCCGGTACACGGGTGACAGCTTGCCGCCCGACAATCCTATAGTGGACTGACCTTCGGCGGCCGTGCATCCGCAGAAACGAAATCATCCGGTTGGTGCTGCCCGGGGAGGTAACGATTTCGATCCATCAAAGTGGGTGACCGGAATGGGGATTGGTGCGACCGAGCGGGCCCAACATCCATTCCGCCCGCAGGTGGGCGGCGCTGGTCCCGCGCGCCGAGTTCAGCGCCTTCCGGAAGCCATTTATACTTTGAACGGTTGGTGAGGTCAGTTTGACCAACGCGCCTTGCCAATATGACGCCCAAGTCAATCAACGCCACATGTTCCGGCTGGCGGCACGCAGAAACTCAGTCGTAGTAACTATCCGGTAGTGGTTTCCGGTGAGGTTTGTCGCTTTCCTGTCAAGAACAGCATCAAGGATGATCAAGCATGCAGCAACCCCTCGTAGAAATGTCCGATATCGCGATACTCGGCGCGGGTCTGTCCGGCCTCGCGGCATCCATGCGGTGCAAGGCGCCAGTTTTCGAAGCGGCGGGCCACACCGGCGGTGTTGCCTATTCTGATACGGTGGATGATTTCGTGTTTGATCGGGGCATTCATGTACTGAACACGAAGAGCACATCCTTTATAGAGTTTCTTCGTGGCCTCGGCGTGGATATGGCGCCGGTGAACCGTATCGCGCATATCTACTCGCACGGCGTTTATACCGCCTATCCGTTTCAGGTAAATACCGCCCGACTACCGGTTCCGCTACGGGTCCGTTGCACGTGGGACTTCATACGACGCGAAAGTAACCCGGAACCGCAGAACTATGAGCAATGGATGCACCGTTTTCTGGGGCGTGGCTTCGCCAATACCTTTCTGGTGCCCTATAGCGAAAAATTTTGGGGCATCTCGCCGGCTGAGATGACGTTCGACTGGACCGGGACCAAAGTACCGGTACCCTCGGTGGGACAAGTCGTCCGCGGTGCGGTCTGGAACAAACAGACGGCGATCGGCTCGAATGCGTTGTTCCACTACCCGCAAAACGGCCCGGGTTACGGCACCATAGCCGACGCGCTGCGTGCCCGCTGCGGGCCGGTACATACCGGCCACCGAGCGACCCACATTGACCCGGCGCAGCACACCGTGCGCTTCGAAAACGGACATAGCGTCAAGTACAAGGTCTTACTCAGCACCATACCGTTACCGCAACTGGTCAATATTATCGACGGAGCACCAACAGAGGTGGTCGAAGCAGCCTCGAAATTACGCGCCAACCGCATCCTGGTGGTGAATCTGGGTGTAAACCGACCGAACATTTCCGAAAAACACTGGATTCACTTTCCTGAGAAAGATATCGCCTTCTTTCGTCTGAGTTTTCCGCACAACTTCAGCCCCCGCTGTGTGCCCGAGGGAAAATCGTCGGTATCGGTCGAGGTCTCTTGCCCTCCCAACGAAACGCTGGATCACGAGGCGATCACGGAAAGAGTGATCACGGACTTGGTGAAGGTCGGTGTAATGCGGTCCAACGACCAGATCGTGGCGCGGCACACCTACGATATCAAGCAGGCGTACTGCATCTATGACCGCAATCGCAAGGCCTCAGTGAATACCATCAAGAAATGGCTTGATACCATCGACATCGTCCCAGCCGGAAGATTCGGCTTGTGGTCTTATTTCTGGAGCGACGAGGCGATCAAGAGCGGCAGCAACTGCGCCGGGAAAGTGATGCGGCGACTCGGAAGGGAGGTGGAGAACCACCCGTTCGAAGAAGAGGAAGAAACCGCCGCGGCCTGACACGGGGCGAAGGACGCATCCGGCTGCGAGTTGCCGGCACCCCCGTTACGTGATCATATAGCCTCCGCGGTTCATGCAACGGCGTGGACAACACCACGTTCACTAGGAATAGCTTCAGGAGCACGTCGTGATGGGCAAGCAAGTTCACCATAAGAAGACTTTGTCCTTTTCCAGGAAGGGTTATTCCTTACTGTTCTGCGCGCTGTTGGTCTTCTCAAGCACCGGAACGACCCGCGCGGAAATCAATGCCAAGGACACTCCGTTGGGAATGGGGTTCGTGCTCGCCAATTATCCGAACAGCACCCTCGACGACCTTCAGGATGCCATCGGCAAGGCGGCGATAGTTGGCGGGCACCTGTCCTTCGTCTGGTCGTGGAGAAAAACGGAAAGTTTGGCGCTGATCGAACGGGTGGTACCGGTCGCTCGCGCCGTGGGCCTCGATATTCTGATGCAGGTGGCACCGACCGCTTTGGGCGAGCCGTCCCCGCCCGTCGGGCTCCCATATGATTGGGCAGACCCCAGCTTGCGGGAGCGTTTTCTGGCTGACGTGGAGCGGGTCGCACAGATGCAGCCGGAGTATTTGAACCTCTGTGCAGAGGTCAACTTGATGTACCATTTCCATCCCGACCAGTTCGCCGCATTCGCGCCGATTTACCGGGAGGCATATGACCTTGTAAAGGCGATTTCACCTGAGACCCAGGTGGGCTTCTCGATGCTCGATCTGCTCTGGATCGGCTATCAGCAATGGACAATACCGGGCCAACTGGGGTTCGACAGTCTCGACTTCATCGCGTTTACAAGCTATCCGGATCCGCTGTTCTACGATGGGCGACTCGGCGTGGACAATATCGACGACATCCCGGCGGACTGGTATTCGGCTGCGCGCACCGTCTATCCCGATATCCCGATTCTGATCACGGAACTCGGCTGGACGACGCGAAGAATGGGCTCCGAGCCTGACCAAGCACAATTCATCCAGAACCTACCGCGCCTGTTCGCGGATTTGAAACCAGAACTCGTAACCTGGACGGTGCTGAGCGACATCTCATTCTTTGATCCTGCCATCCTGCCGCCGGAGGCAGTGCAGTTCCTGGAGGATCTCGGCGTCGACCCCGCCGAATTGTTTGACCGCTTCAACGGTATGGGACTGTTCACGACCACCGCGCAGGTAAAGCCCGGATGGTTTCGCGCACTGGAACTCGTTCTTCCGCAACCTGAGGTGGTAACGCCTCAGGCCCAGTGACCACTCGGCACGCGGTGCCAGAGGCTCCGCCGCCGCCACATGTGGGCGTGTTTACGCGGTCGCCTCAGCGTAACGCATCCGTGCGTCGTGGATACCCCGCATAAATTGGGCATAGAGATAGGTTCGGTAGAGTTGACCGCTCACCAGGCTGGCCAGGGCGGGACGCTTTTCGGCTCCGTCGAGCAGGGGACGCCACAACGCCGTCTCCGTGACACGATTGACCAGAAGATGAAAAGCGATTTGGCGCAACACGTGCCAAGCGAATGATGCTTCCCTCCCAGTCAAGCCGTTCGAGCGGCGAAATACGCTGGCGTAATCGCGCCACGTGTCAGTTGTCAAAACGTGATTCTGGACCAGGATCTCCGGATCAGGGACATACCGGTGGATTTCTCCGAAATTCAACCCACGTTCGTAATAGCGCTTAGTGGCCTGTTCCAGTGTGTACAGATGGTAGTGGTAACCCCAGGCATCGGGGGCGAGAAATAGCTCCAGTCCCTGCTGGTGCAAGCGGTAGCCGAGCTCAACATCCTCATGGGCAGCCCCACCGCTGCCGCGGCCGTCCGCGGCACGACCGCGATGCTCCAGAAACAGGCCATTGCGCACCACGAACTCCCGTTTAAAGGAGATGTTACAACCCCAGAAATAGTAGTACGGCAGATGTTCGCGGCCGACGAGCTTGGCAAAGTTAAACGGATTCCAATGTTTGATGAATGTGCTGCCCGCCAATTCCGGCGACTGCTCGACCCGTCCGAGAACCGCAGCAGTCTCCTGAGGGTGACAAGAATGCATGTCAAGATGAGCCTGTACGGCTCCGGGTTCCAACCAGATGTCGTCAGCGAGCAGAAGCACTAAGCTACACTGTGCGGCCCGGATGCCCTTGTTCTGTGTAAATCCGGGCCCCCGATGACCATCGTTCTGCAAGAATTCCAGTCGCTGGAACCCATGAGCACGCGCTTCCCCAACGACTCTGGCGGTTTCTTCCGTACAACCGTCTTCGCACACGATGATCTCGAGGTGCCGTGGTGGTACGCTTTGTGCTGCCAGGTGTCGCAAGGTGCGGGCAAGCACATCGGGACGGCCCAGGGTAGGAATGACAACGCTCAACAGGGAGTTTTCGGTGATCATGAGGTCCGCTAGTTCGTACTGGTCTCAGTTGACCGGAGCATAGTAAGTTTGCCCGACAGCGGCAATAGGGAGCAGGGACTGCGTGT
>JAYZWP010000012.1:0-7410 GCA_036142245.1 Pseudomonadota bacterium
GCTTGAGCGTTTCACCGGCTCCGTCCGGGAGATCGCACCGCGGGCCGAACCGGCCGCGCGCACCTTTCGCATCCGCGTTTCCCTGCCACCGGACCCGCGGTTGCGCCTGGGGCTCACCGGAACACTATCGCTTCCAGATAACGCAGCACCGACCGGATCGGTTCCCGCGGCGAGCGTGCTCGATATCGGCGAACAGAATCCGGCGGTTTTCGTGGTCGACGACCAGGGCCTGGTGGAGAGACGGCCGGTCACGCCGGGGGAACTGGTAGGTAATCGGCTGACAATCCGCTCCGGACTCGCTCCG
This sequence comes from Pseudomonadota bacterium, assembly GCA_036142245.1. Classification (GTDB taxonomy): domain Bacteria; phylum Pseudomonadota; class Gammaproteobacteria; order Immundisolibacterales; family Immundisolibacteraceae; genus JAYZWP01. The sequence goes on from JAYZWP010000012.1 coordinate 305, forward strand.
GGCGAGCAGGTGGTCGTGCTCGGCGCACGGCAGCTTGAACCGGGACAGCGGGTACGCGTCCATCAGGCGCGCTGAGCGGCGCCGCCGTGGGCTCTCGTTTCAACATTGCCGCCTGGGGAATACACCACCCCAGCCTGCTCAACTTCCTGATGATCGCCATCCTGATCACCGGTGTCTTCGCGTACACCCAGCTCGGCCAGCGCGACCTGCCTGAGTTCGCCATCAAGGTGATGGTGGTCAGCGTCCGATGGCCGGGCGCCAGCGCTGCGCAGGTCGAACTGCAGGCGGTCGATCCGCTGGAGGCCAAGCTCTACGAATTGCCCTGGCTCGACAACATCACCAGTTTTTCCAAGCCGGGCGAAGCCTTTCTGATCATCAATGTCGAGGAATTCACTCCCGACGCCGCCAATCGCATGGACGACTTGTGGTACCAGGTGCGCAAGAAAGTGGACGACATCCGCCCGCTCCTGCCGAGTGGCATACAGGGCCCTTTTTTCAACGACGAGTTCGGGGACATCTACGGCATCCTCTACACCATCAGTTCGGCCACGGCGGACCCGGCACGGTTGAAGGACGCCGCCGAACAACTCCGCGCCGCCCTTCGGACCATCGATAACGTGGAGAAAACCGTCGTCTACGCGCAGCGTCCGGAGGCGGTTTATGTCGAGATCGATCACCAGCGGCTGCAAACCCTCGGATTACCCGTGCGGACCATCAGCCAAACCCTGCGCGGTTACAACGAAATCGTCCCGGCGGGGGAGGTGGCAGGGCCGGACCGACTCTACGCCGTGCGCACCGGCGCGGGGTTACGGACCCTGAACGAGATCCGCGCGCTGCCGCTGCCCGCCGACGGAACCGGACCACTGCGGCGTCTCGGTGATCTGGCTGCCGTCACCCGGGGGTACGAGGACCCGCCCCGCTTTCACCTGCGCGCCAACGGCCAGGACGCCGTCGCCCTGGCAATCACATTGCGCGAAGGCTCGCAGATGCTGGAGGTTTCCCGGGCAGTGGCCGAAGCCGTGGAGATGGCGGCGGCCAACCTGCCGGCCGGCATCGAGGTGAACCGCGTTGCTGACCAGCCCGCCGTGGTCGCGCACGCACTGGACCGTTTCATCGTCAAGCTGCTGATCGCCGTCGCCATCGTTCTGGCGGTTTCCTATCTGACACTGAGCTGGCGCGCCGGTCTGGTGGTGGCCACTGCCATCCCGCTGGTGCTCGGTATCGTCTTCGTCACCATGTATTACAGCGGCCACGAGATCACGCGGGTCTCCCTGGGCGCCCTGGTGATCGCCCTCGGGTTGCTGGTCGACGACGCCATGATCGTGATCGAAATGATGCACGTGAAGCTCGAACAGGGCTGGGAACGGGTCAAGGCCGCAACCTACGCCTACGAGGTCACCGCCTTCCCGATGTTGACCGGCACCCTGATCGCGGCCGCGGCCTTCCTGCCGATCTATCTCATCAACGCTTCGCCACGGGAAATCCTGGGGCCGCTGTTCGTCGTCATCGCCACCGCACTGCCGGCCTCATGGGTGGTGGCGGTGCTGTTCTCACCGTACCTGGCGAGCCGTCTCATGCGGCTCGATCCCGGTCACGCGCCGACGGATCCCTACCAGCAACCCCTGGCCCGGAGAGTGCGGGCACTGGTCAGCTGGTGCATGTACCACCGGCGGCGGGTGCTGGGCGGGACGCTGCTGCTGTTCCTCCTCGCACTGGCCGGCTTCCCGCACGTGCGCACCGCCCTGTTTCCCGATAACGACCGCCCGGAGGTGCTGGCCGATATCTGGTTCCCCGAAGGCAGCAATCTCGAGGCGATGCAGCAGCGCCTGGCGCCGCTTGAGCAGTGGCTGCTCGACCAGCCGCAGGTGGAGCATCACCTGCTCTACCTGGGTGGCGACACCCTGCGCGCCCAGAACGACATGTATATCGAACAGCCGAACCATAACTACGCCAAGCTGATCGCCGTGGTGGACACCCTCGAAAACCGGGAGGCATTCAAGCTGCAACTCGACCGTCACTTCGCCGACCAGATTCCCGGCGTGCGTTACCGCGTCTACAGTCTCAGTTACGGCCTGCCCTTCGCCTACCCCGTGCTCTATCGCGTCCTGGGACCCGAGCGCAGCGAGTTACGCCAATGGGCCGGGGCACTGCTGGGGATCGTCGCAAAACACCCTGCCACCATGGAAACGCACACCAACGAACGGGAACCACGGCCCGTTGCCCGGCTCGCCATCGACCCGCTTCAGGCGGCCCGTTTCGGTCTCACCCCGGCGGGGGTCGCCGAACGGCTCAGTGCCCAACTCGGGACCGAGCCGGTCACCTATCTGCGCGACGGCAATGACCGGGTCGCGGTTTACCTGCGGGATGCGCACGCGCACCGCCAACGGCTCGACACCCTGGCGCAGCTGCCCCTCGGACCCGGCGGGCCGAGGCTGTCGCAACTGGCGACCGTTCAGGTGACGCAGGAGCCCGGGATACTCTGGCGCTATGACGGGATGCCGATGATCCGGGTGCAGGCCAAACTGCCAACCGGCGCTTTGCCCGGTGAGGTACACCGGGATCTGCAGAGCGACATAGCCCGGCTGCGCGCCGACCTACCCCCAGGCTATCGGTTGGAGCTGGATGGCGAACTTGAACTGACCAGTACCATCGACCGGATTCTGGCCGGCACGCTGCCGCTGGTCGCGGCGATCGTTCTGGGCCTGCTCATGGTTCAGACCCAGAGCTTCAGCGGCATGCTGCTGGTACTGGCCACGGCACCCTTGGCACTCATCGGCATCGTGCCGGTCCTGCTGTTGACGGACCTCCCATTCGGCATGCCATCCCGGATGGGCGCCATCGCGCTGATGGGCATCATCATCCGCAACTCCATCATCCTGATGGATCAGGTGACGCAGGATCTGGACCGCGGTCTGGACCGGTGGGAGGCGGTATTGGAATCCACCGTGCGCCGGGCGCGGCCCATCGTCCTCACCGCGTTGGCGGCCGCTTTGGCGATGGTTCCTCTCACCATCGACTACTTCTGGGGTCCCATGGCGGTGGTGATGATCGCCGGCCTGATGACCGCGACGGTCCTGACGTTGCTGGTGTTCCCGGCACTCTACTGCGCCTGGTACCGGGTTGCTCCGCGGCCGCCGCCGGCCGTGCCGGCTGCTCCCTGATTCGGGTCAGGAGACGGCAGGATTGCGAGGCGGACAGCCGCACGGAATCGGGATCTGTCTGATAAGGCGGTTAAAATGGCCAAGCCTTCACGACACACCCGCCGTCAGCCACGCTGACGACGAACGACCTGACGGAGAACTGAAGGCAACTGACAACATCAATCGGAGGGGAGGTTTGCCCATGAGTTGGTATCGCGTCGTCCTGGCCGCCGCCGGGCTGTTGCTCGTTCTACCTACCGCCGACGCGGCCTATCGGTTCAGCACCCCGGGCGGCAAGTCGCTGCTGCTGACCGGGTACCTGCGGCAGCACATGGCAGTGAATCTCGAAGATCACCCGGAAGCCGACGCCAGCGGCATGGGCCGGCTCGATGGCAAGGGCGATATTTCCATGATGCGCAGCACCTTCCGTCTGGAGGCAAAAGCGGATCTGGGCTGGGCGCAGTTCGTCACCATCTACCGGTTCGACCGGGAACAGGAAACCGGCTTCCTGGATGACATCAACGACACGATCAATGCCAACAATGCGCCGCTGCGTCTGAACAACTGGATGGATGACGTCGAAGGCGACCAGATGCGGGAGTGGTACGGCGTATTCGACATCGGTCCGCGTGTCCGCGCGACGCTCGGCAAGCAGCAGGTGGTCTGGGGCGAGACCGACTTCTTCCGCGGCATGGACATCATCCACGGCTTCGATCTGCGCTGGCGCTCCTTCCTGGAAACGGAAAACGAGGAGTTGCGCAAGCCGCTGATCCTCGCCAATGTCGAGATCGATATTCCGGAACTCGACGGCATCCTCCAGCTCGTCTACCGGCCCGGCTGGGACAAGGGTAAGGCGCTCGGCAACGGCCTGGATATCCGTGGCGGGCGCTGGGCGACGCAACCCAACAAGGGCATCGACTTCCTGCCACTGCTGCCCTACAACTACGACCATCCCGGCGCCGACACCGACGACCCCAACTACGGTTTCCGCTGGATCGGTCACGCCTGGGGCTGGGACTACTCGCTGAACTACTGGCGCGGCCTGAACAACGATCCCATCGGCAACCCGCAGGCTTTCCTGGGCACCCCTTTTGGCGCGGCGCCGAGTAACCCCTTCGTCCTGGGGGAACTGATCTTTCCGAAGGTCGAGACCTTCGGTGCCACTGTCACCGGCTACCTGGAGGGGGTCGATTCGGTGCTGCGCGTGGAATTGGCCTTCACGCCGAACAAACCCTACAACGCGGGTCCCGATGTCGGGCTAGCGGGCCCCGTACCGGGATCGACCATCTGGGTTCCCGGCCTGGGCGGAGTGGTCGAGCGCGACACCCTGATCTCCATGGTCGGCATCGACAAACAACTCAAAGGACTCGGCAGGCTCCTCAACACCAGCCAGTTCCCGCTGTTTTCCGTGCAGGTCTTCGACACCTGGCTGATGGATTTCGACGGCGACGATCACATCGTCGAGACCTTCGGCTTCGGTGCCGAACGCCACGAACACACCACCATTCTGACCGGGCTGCTGCAGCTCAATTACGACAACAGCACCGTCAATCCCAGTATCGCCGGCGTGGTCGATGCCACCAACGGCGACGTGGTCATCATCCCGGCGCTGGACCTCGTGTACGGTGACCACTGGCGTATCCACACCGACCTGGATCTGTTTCTGATCAAGAACCAGCGCAACGTGAAGAACTTCGGCGGCTTCTACCTGCCGGAGGACACCTTCGCGACGAGGGCCGAGGATGACACCCATCTGATCGGCACCTTCGCCAACAACAGCCAGTTCAATCTGCGGGTGACCTACCAGTTCTGAACAGGGTTACCGGCACCGGACAACGACAAGAGGAGGAACAGTTTCATGACCCGGAGCACGACGCGGGTGTCCCCCGCCTGGATTTGCGCCGCCATGTACCTCGGACTGAGCTGCGCGGGCGCCGTTCGCGCCGAGCTTGCCGCCGGCACCGAGATCAGCGCGGCCAACTGGGAGCAAGTCAGACAGGAGACCTTTGAAGGCAAAACCATCGAGAGCATGGTGCCGGTCAGCATCCAGAAAGCGATCAAGGAGTACAACTTCAAGATCTGGTTGAAAAACTCCGAACCGCTGCTGATGGCCAACCACATCCTGGATGCAACGGAAAAGTACCAGGGGACGGCGCAGTATGATCCGCAGACCCGGCAAGTAACCGGCTATGTGGCCGGCATCCCCTTCCCGGATCTGGACGCCGTCGCGCAGATGGCGCCGGAGATAGCCGGCGATCTCATGTTCTACAACGTTTTCTTCGCGCGCTCCCTCGACGGCGACTACAGCAATTGTTACGGCCCCTACGCAACGGTTCACCTGAACACCGAGAAGGGAGTCGAGCGCGTCCAGGGCGCCCAGGCCATCGTGCTGCGTACCATGGGGCGCACGTCCGGGGGACCCCATCAGATCGGCGACGACCCCAACCTGCGCAAGCTGCAGATCATCACCTTCGACTCTCCCTACGACATCGCCGGTCTGGGCGTTTACCGCAAGGTGTACGCCGATGGCCGGCTGGATGACATCTACGCCTATGTGAAGGCGGTGCGGCGCGTGCGGCGCCTGTCCGGCGGTTCCTGGATGGACACCCTGGCCGGAGCGAGTCTGCTGAACGACGACACTTTCGTCACCGAAGCCCACCCGATGTGGTATCCACGCATCGAGCTGAAGGAAAAGCGCTGGATCCTCTGGCCGGTTCACAGCGACACCGTGGTCGCTCACGATCTGGCCGAGGTACTCGACTACCAGAATCCGCCGTACTGGAACTTCATCAACAAGAACTGGGAGCCCACCGAGGTCTATGTTCTGGAGGTCACCACTCCGGAAGAGCACCCCTACGGCAAGAAGACGCTCTATATGAACGCCCGGATCCCGACTTTCCATTTGAGCGAAACCTACACCAAGGGCGGCGAGATGTGGCGGGTCATCTACAGCGGCATCGGCCCGCACCCTTACGATCCGGCGGACGGCGGCCCGGGCGTCTATGACCAGTACAATTTCGGAGTCTGGGATTTCCGCTCGGAACACGGCAACTACATGGACTGCGGCAGGATGGACGCCAACCCGCCGGACTTGCGGTACGAGGACTTCACGCAGCGCATGCTGGTGGAAGCCGCCGACGGCAAACGCCACGGCCTGGAAACGGAGTTTGGCGAGGGTCCCTGAGCGGGGCCGAACCGGCACGAATCCGGCCCGCGCACGCAGCGCCGGATCAGGCTTGGCGGCGTCGCCCTCGTGGTGCGCCGCCCCTTCGCGCGGCGCGGTTCCCGATCCACCCGCGCCGCAGGAAGAACCAGAGCATGCCGAACGCCATCGCCAGCATGAGGACGAGGATGAAGGGATATCCCAACGCCCAGCCCAGCTCGGGCATATTCCAGGGGGACACGGTTCGATCGAAATTCATGCCGTAAAGGCTCGCCACGAAACTGAGCGGCATGAATAGGGTGGCAATGATAGTCAAGACCTTCATGATTTCGTTCATGCGGGCGTTGACGCTCGACAGGTACAGGTCGATCAGGCTGGACGCTATCTCCCGATAGGTCTCCAGCAGGTCCATGAGTTGCACGGTGTGGTCGTAGCAATCCCGCAGATAGATGCGGGTCTGGTCAGAAATATAGGCCGTGGGCTCCCGAGCCAGAGCACTGACCATCTCCCGTTGCGGCCAGACCGTCCGGCGCAGGTCCAGCAGCTCCCGCTTGATCCTGTGGATGTCCGTCACCTGCACATCCCGTGATCCTGACGATACGGCTGCTTCGAGCACCTCCAGCCGCTCACCGCACGCCTCCAGAACCGGGAAGCCACTGTCAACCACCGCATCCAGCAAGGCGTAGGTGAGGTAATCGGCGCCCCGCTCCCGCAGCTGACTGTGACGGCGCCGGATCCGCTCGCGGACCGGATCGAAACAATCCCCGGCACGCTCCTGAAAAGTGAGCAGAAACCCCTCGCCA
>JAYZWP010000013.1:0-14512 GCA_036142245.1 Pseudomonadota bacterium
CCCGGCATGGACAGTGCAGCCCCGCCTCATGAGAGGCGGGGCTTTTTTTCCTGACCTGCACGGCTTCTGAATACCAACCATCGCGCCATAATGGGCGCGGTTCGCCGCAAGCAATCCCTTCTCACCAGACTGTGACCGAGAATCCGCCCGATCTCAGTGCCCAGATCGCTGCCAGCGCCGCTCGGCGGCGCGCATGGCGCATGGGCCTGGACCGAGCCGCCCGGTACGGTATCGCCTTCGGCGGGATCTCGGTCATCGTCGCGATCGTCCTGATCTTTTTCTATCTGCTCTACGTGGTCTATCCCCTGTTCGTGCCGGCGGACGCGGAACCGCTCGCGGACTACGCCGTGCCGCAGGCAACCGCGGGCGAAACGCTGCTGCTCGCCGTGGAGGAGCAGGGTGAGGTGGGTCTGCGCCTGACGCGCGGCGGGCAAGCCGTGTTTTTCGAAACCGCCTCCGGCAGGGTGATCAAGACGGCCGCTCTGCCGCTGCCCCCGGGGAGTCGCATCACGGCATTTGCAGCGGGTGTGCCGGAGTCCGGGGTATTCGCCCTCGGTCTGGACTCCGGCGCGCTGCTGCTGGTGCGCCACGTCTATAAAACCGCTTATGCGCAGGATGGCACGCGGTCGATCACCCCCACCCTGGCGTATCCGTACGGGGAAGCGCCGCTCGACCTAGCGCCGGAAGCGCTCGTCGCGGTCGGCGTGCAGAGTTCGGACCAGGGGGTTACGGCGGCGGCGGTGACCGTCTCCGGTGGTGTCGAGTTGATCCGCTACACCAAAGAAGAGTCGTTTCTGGATATTGGCGGTGCAAGCGGTGATTTCACACTCTCGCGTGGCCGTATTGCCGGGACGGCCGCCAACATCGCGACCGTGCTCATCGACCGGATCCAGGAGCGGCTCTATCTCATCGAGGAAAGCGGCCGTGCACGGTTTTTCGACATATCCGAAATCGAAACGCCACGGCGTGTCGAACGCTTGGCGCTGGTCCCCGCCGGCGTGGCAATCGTGGCGGCGGATTTTCTGATCGGAACCACATCCTTGCTGGTGGCGGGCGACGACGGTCAGGTACGTCAATGGTTTCCCGTACGGTCCGACGACAACGAAGAAAAACTGAAACTGGTGCGTTCCTTCGATACCGTCGGGGGTCTTGCCGTCCTGGTACCGGAACACCGGCGCAAGGGCTTTGCCACCTTTACCGCCGATGGCCGCTTCCAGCTGTTCAATGCCACGGCCCACCGGCTCGCGCTGACCGATCGGCTTGCCGAGACGCCGGTCATGCGTGCCGCCCTGGCGCCGCGCGCCAATTTCCTGCTGGCGGAGACGGATGGCGGTCGCCTGCACTGGTGGCGGATTCATAACGAGCACCCCGACGTCTCCTGGCACGCCCTGTGGCGCAAGGTCTGGTACGAGAACTACGAAGAGCCGGCCTACATCTGGCAATCTTCCGCCGCGACCAACGATTTCGAGCCGAAATACAGCCTCGTGCCGCTCTCGTTCGGCACCCTCAAGGCGGCTTTCTACGCCATGCTGTTCGCGGTGCCGGTTTCCATTCTGGGCGCCATCTACACGGGCTACTTCATGGCGCCGCGGATGCGCGGGTCGGTGAAGCCGGTCATTGAGATCATGGAGGCTTTGCCCACGGTCATTCTCGGTTTTCTCGCCGGTCTGTGGCTGGCCCCTTTCCTGGAAGCACATCTGGCCGGCGTGTTTGCGATTCTGGTGATCACGCCGCTCGGGATCCTGTGCTTCTCCTATCTCTACTACCTCCTGCCGCAGTGGGCGAAGAACCGTATTCCCGAGGGTTGGGAAGGCGCGCTGCTGATCCCGGGCCTGATTCTGCTCGTCGGCCTGGCACTGGCGCTCGGGGCTCCGCTGGAGGAGTGGCTCTTCGCGGGCGACCTGAAGGGATGGATGACCAATGACCTGGGCATATCGTTCGACCAGCGTAACTCGATGGTGGTCGGAATCGCGATGGGTGTCGCCGTCATTCCCACCATCTTTTCGATCACCGAGGACGCCATTTTCAGCGTCCCGAAACATCTCACGCAGGGGTCCCTGGCGCGCGGAGCCACCACCGGGCAGACCATGGTCCGGGTCGTGATTCTCACCGCCAGCCCGGGGATTTTTTCCGCGGTGATGATCGGCGTAGGGCGCGCCGTGGGCGAGACCATGATCGTGCTGATGGCGACCGGAAATACCCCGGTGATGGACTTCAGCATCTTTCAGGGTATGCGCACGCTGTCGGCGAACATCGCGGTGGAAATGCCGGAGTCCGAGGTCAACAGCACCCACTACCGGGTGCTGTTTCTTGCCGCGCTGGTGCTGTTCCTGTTCACCTTTTTCTTCAACACCGCGGCCGAGCTGGTTCGTCAGCGGCTGCGCGAAAAGTACAGTTCCCTGTGAAGCAACTGCGCGACTGGTTTACCTCGGGTTCCCCGTGGATCTGGCTATCCGCCGCGGCGGTCAGCATGAGCCTGATCATCGTGCTCGGTTTGTTGGCGTTGATCGCGTTCCGTGGGTTGGGGCATTTCTGGCCGGCGGCGGTGGTGGAGATGGAGTATGTCGTCGCGCCGGAGTCCATCCAGACGGTGGTCGGAGAAGTGCGGGAGCGGGAGACGGTCGATCAGGCACGCATTCGGGACACCGGTCAGTATGTCGCCACCGAGGCGCCGGAACTGGATCGCTTGCTGGTCAAGATCGGTAACCGGCGCCTCAACGGTCTGGATTTTCGGTGGGTTTTGGAGCCGAACATCGTGGCTCGCGACGAGCCTCCGGAATTGATGGTTCTGGAACGGCGCGAATGGGGCAACTTCTATGGTCGCCTGACAGCGGTGAAAGAGGCGGGCGATGTCGTCGCGGAGGGTGCCGGTGCGAGCGAGGTGCTGCTGGAACGCTTGGATCGGGCGGTCGATCTGCACGCCCGTGCCAAGAAGATCGAGAAGGACGACATCGGCAGCGTCAATTATCGGCTCGAACAGCTGCGCCTGAAGCAGCGCCGCCTGGAGTTGGATGACGCCCTGACCGCAAAGGCCGAGGAGGAGCTGGCGGCGGAACGGGCGCGGGCGCTGGCTGACTACGAGCACATGCGCGAGGAGCTGTCACGGCTCAATGTCGCCGCGGCCCGTGACTCCCTGGTCGCGCGGGTCGGGGACGGACGGGAGGTGGAAATTCCACTCGCCAGCGTGGTGCGCGCCTACTGGCCCAACGCGATGAGTCTGCCCCGCAAGGTCGGCTTCTACCTCACCAAGGCGTGGGAATTCGTTTCCGACGAGCCACGGGAAGCCAATACCGAGGGGGGCATCTTTCCCGCCATTTTCGGCACCGTCATGATGGTGATGGTGATGGCGGTACTGGTGGCGCCGTTCGGCGTCGTCGCCGCGGTCTATTTGCGGGAATACGCCAACCAGGGCGTTCTGACGCGGACCATACGCATCGCAGTCAACAATCTTGCCGGAGTGCCGAGCATCGTCTACGGTGTGTTTGGCCTCGGCTTTTTCGTTTACTTCCTCGGCGGTTCCATCGACCGGCTGTTCTTTCCTGAGGCGTTGCCGGCGCCGACTTTCGGGACTCCGGGCATTCTCTGGTCGTCTCTCACCCTGGCTGTGTTGACTCTGCCGGTGGTCATCGTTTCCACCGAGGAGGGATTGACCAGGATTCCTCGCGCGATCCGCGAGGGCAGTCTCGCGCTCGGCGCGACCAAAGCCGAAACACTGCGGCGCGTCATTCTGCCCATGGCGAGTCCCGCCATCATGACCGGGCTCATTCTCGCGGTTGCCCGCGCCGCCGGAGAGGTGGCGCCGCTGATGCTGGTGGGTGTGGTCAAACTGGCACCGTCGCTGCCGCTGGATGGGAACGCGCCCTTCGTTCATCTGGATCGCAAGTTCATGCATCTGGGGTTTCACATCTATGATGTAGGGTTCCAGAGTCCCAACGTCGAGGCGGCCAGGCCGCTGGTCTATGCGACCGCGTTGTTGCTGGTGCTGGTGATCATCTTTCTGAACCTGGCGGCGATCCGAATTCGAAATTACCTGCGTGAGAAGTACCGGGCGCTTGAGAACTGATGGAGCAAGGTATGAACGACACTAGTGCCGCCCGCGGCGGTGTGAAACTCGACGCCATTACCCGGAAAGACGAAGTACGGGATCTGAGTGTCGAGGAGGTCAGCGTCGCGGTCGAGAGCCTGGACCTCTACTACGGCGAATCGCAGGCGCTCTATGACATCAACATGGTGATTCCCAAACACCGTGTCACCGCCTTCATCGGTCCGTCCGGCTGCGGCAAGTCGACCCTGCTGCGCAGCATCAACCGCATGAACGACCTGATCGACTCGGTGCGTATCGAAGGCCGCATCCTGCTGGAGGGGCGGAACATCTTCGATCGCAGCATCAATATCGCCGACCTGCGGCGCCGGGTCGGCATGGTGTTCCAGAAGCCGAATCCCTTTCCCAAGTCCATCTACGAGAACGTTGCCTATGGGCTGCGGATTCAGGGCATCAATTCTCGCCGCGTGCTCGATGAGGCGGTCGAGAAGGCATTGCGCGGGGCGGCGTTATGGGAGGAGGCCAAGGACCGCCTGAATGACAACGCGCTGGGTCTTTCCGGTGGTCAGCAGCAGCGGCTGGTGATCGCCCGCGCCATCGCCATCGAGCCGGAAGTGCTGTTGCTGGACGAGCCGGCCTCGGCCCTGGACCCGATCTCCACGCTGAAGATCGAGGAACTCATCTTCGACCTCAAGGATCGTTACACCATCGCCATCGTCACCCACAACATGCAGCAGGCGGCCCGCGTGTCGGACTACACCGCTTTCATGTATCTGGGCAAGCTGATCGAGTTCGACGCCACCAAGACCCTGTTCACCAATCCGACGGAAAAGCAGACCGAGGACTACATCACCGGCCGGTACGGTTAGCGAAGCCCCGTTCTTGCAGAGTAGTTTCCCGTCCGGGGCGGGGTGCCCCGGGATGACCGATGACGGAAGTCATTGATTCATGGAGGGTAGCGCCGGCAGGCACCGCGCCGCCGCGAGCTGATAAACGCCGTAACTGACGCGTTTCACCGTTTCCTTAGGGCACGGATCACCACAGGAGAGAGTGCCGCGATGAACCAGGGTAGTCACATATTCCACAAGTTCGACGAAGAACTGGAAGGACTGCGCAGCCGGGTGCTCGCCATGGGCGGGCTGGTGGAGGAGCAGGTTGCCGACGCGCTGAAAGCCTTCGTCGAGAGCGACAGCCTCCTGGCCGAGAGGGTGTCCGAACGCGACCACGAAGTGAACGGGATGGAGGTGCTGCTGGACGAGGAGTGCGCCCGTATCCTTGCGTTGCGCCAGCCGGCGGCAGGGGACCTGCGCCTCATTTTCGCCATCATCAAGACCATCACCGACCTGGAGCGGATCGGTGACCAGGCGGATCGTATCGCCAAGGTGGCCACCGACCTGTCCCACCTCAACACCCCCCGGGACCAGGTGCTCTCGATCCGCCATCTCGGTGAGCAGGTGCGTGCCATGTTCCGCGAGGCGCTGGATGCCTTCGCCCGCATGGATGTGGAAGGGGCGCTGCAGGTGATCAAGCTGGACGTCACCAACGACCGCGAATATCGCAGCATTCTGCGTCAGCTCATCACCTACATGATGGAAGACCCGCGTGCGATCCGCGGCGCCCTGGATGTGGTCTGGGCGGCCCGTGCATTGGAGCGGATCGGCGACCACACCAAGAACATTTGCGAGTATCTGGTCTACATGGTGCGCGGTAAGGATGTTCGCCACACCAGTCACGACGACGCGGCTCCTGAACTCGACGATTCCGACGCCGATCAGCCGAATTGACCGGCACGCCGTCCACCGGCCGAACCGGTCAGCGGTTCAGGTAGCGGTCTTTCAGCTCGACGTAGTGGTTCGCCGATTCCCTGAGGAAGGCGATCTCCTCGGGCTTGAGCGGCCGCATCGGCTTGGCGGGACGGCCGCCCCAGAGTTGGCCACCGCCGAGCACCTTTCCTGGTGTCACCAACGAGCCGGCGGCAAGCATCACCTCGTCTTCCAGCACCGCATCATCCAGCACCGTGGAACCCATTCCCACCAGGCAGCGGTCTGCGATCGTGCAGGCGTGGAGTATCACGCCGTGGCCCACGGTCACCTCGGCGCCGATCGCCAGGGGCATCCCGTCGGGGCGTTCGGGCGTCGGGGCGTTGACGTGCAGGATGGAGCCGTCCTGGATGTTGGTCCGCGCCCCGATGTGCATCCGGCAGACATCGCCGCGCAACACGCTGGTCGGCCAGACCGAAACGTCGTCCTCCAGCGAAACCTGGCCGATCACCACCGCGGTCGCATCGACGAAACAGCGCTCGCCCAGGGTCGGAGTGAAACCTTCGAAACGTCGAATCGTCATCGCATCAATACCATCTCTTCGGCTGCCGTGGGGTGGATCGCCACGGTATCGTCCAGGTCCCGCTTGCGGGCGCCCATTTTGAGGGCCACCGCGAACCCTTGAATCAGTTCATCGGCACCCCGTCCGATGGCGTGGCAACCCACGATCCGTTCGTCGCTGCCCACGGTGACCAATTTCATCGCCGTCTTCGGTTTGTGTTCGGTCAGAGCGTAGTACATGTCGGTAAAGCGGGTCTGGTAGACCTTCACCGCGGCATCACCGAATTGTTCCCGGGCCTGCGGCTCGCTCAGCCCGACAGTGCCGATCGGCGGGTGGCTGAATACCACCGTAGGGATGGTCGAGTAGTCGAGCTTCCGGTCGGTCATGCCGCCGAACAGCCTGTCGGACAGACGTCTCCCGGCGGCTATCGCCACCGGCGTGAGCGCGATCCGTCCGGTGACGTCTCCGACCGCGAAGACATTCTCCGCCGTGGTCGCTTGCCACTCGTCGGTCTCGACATAACCCGCCGTGTCGGTGCTCACACCGGCCCTGCCGAGCGCCAGCCCGTCGACGTTGGGGACGCGGCCCACCGCCCAGATGATGACATCGAACGGGCCCAGGACATGACCGGCCGCATCGTCCGCAAACAGCATTCCATTGGCCTGCTCGCGCAGGCGCGCAGGAGTGAACCTGTCGCGCAAGGTCAGGCCGCGCTCGCGCATCGCCGTGGCAAGGGTTTCACCGAGCAGCGGATCGAAACTCCGCAGCGGGCGCTCGCCCCGCACCGCCAGGGTCGTGTCGCAGCCGAGGGCGTGTAACACCCCCGCCAACTCCACGGCGATATAGCCGGCGCCGATCACCAGGGCTCTTTCGGGACGCTCCGTCAGGGCAAAAAAGCCGTCGCTGGTGATGCCAAGTTCCGCTCCGGGCAGATCGGGCACTTCCGGGCGCCCTCCGGTGGCGACCAGAATCCGTGTGGCCGCGACCTGTTTGTCCGCGATGGCGACACGACCCCCATCCAGGAACCGGGCGGTCCCTTCGATCAGGGTGACTCCGGAGTTGGCGAGGTTGTCCGCGTAGATGCCGTTCAGGCGGCGGATGTAGGCTTCCCGCGCATTGACCAGTTGTCCCCAGTCGCACGACATCTGCGGCACCGCAAACCCGTAACCAACACCGTCGGCGAGGGTTTCAGCAACGTGCCCGGCGTTCCACATCACCTTTTTCGGCACGCAGCCGACATTGACGCAGGTGCCGCCGAGCCGTCCCTGCTCGACCACGGCAACCCGGGCGCCATGCTCGGCGGCGCGCCGCGCCGAGGCAATGCCGCCGCTGCCCGCGCCGATCACCAGATAATCAAACGTATCCATCTTGTTACTGGATTGGTGTCACGCGGCGGTCGTCACGACAGGCCGCGCTGGAGTTCATGAATATAACTTAGGGTTCTGCTGAGACGGCTGCCGTACCAGGAGAACAGTTCTCCGTCGACGAACAGCACCTGCGCGCCGGGGCTCAGTGCCTCCAGTTCCGCGCGATGTCTCGGTCCGAAAGGAAAGGGCTCCGAGGCGGCGAGCAGCAGGTCGAGCCGATGCTCGCGCAGCGACTCCGCGGTCACCGTCGGGTAGCGGGGAGTGTCGTGCAGCACGTTGTGCCAACCCACCCGGGTCAGGAGGTCATGAATGAAGGTGTCGCTGCCCGCCGCCATGTAGGGGTCCCGCCAGATGAGGTAGCACACGGAGCGCTGTCGGTCGGGACGGAAACCAGCGAACTGCCCTTCGATGTCGGCGGCGATCGCGTCACTCTCGCGCGCCCTGCCGGTTATTTCCCCCAGGCCCCGTATCATCGCCAGGGCGCTCGGCAGGTCCCGCACATCGCTGACCCAGACCGGGACCTGCTGCTCAAGAGCGGCGACATCGCTGGCCAGATTCTCCTCCCGGTTGGCGACCACCAGATCCGGGCGCAGCGCGAGCACACGGTCGATCTTCACCCCCTTGGTGCCGCCCACGGAGGCGCACCGCCGGCGTGCCCGGGGCGGATGAACGCAAAACCGCGTGACACCCACCATCTGATCCTCAAGACCGATGTCGAACAGCAGTTCGGTCTGGGAAGGCACCAGGGAGACGATACGCCCCGGGGGCAGTTCGCAGCGCACGGTGCGCCCGAGCTGGTCCAGAACCTCAGTCACCGGAGGACCGCGGCCAGGGTCCGAGACGTGCCGCGGCGGCGGCGATGATTTCCCGCTTGCGCTCGGCGTCGGCGAAAGGCCAGAGGCTGATCTCCTGTGCCGTGCGGCCACAGCCCAGACACAGATGGCCGGCCGCATCCAGTGTGCAGACGCCGACACACGGGCTCTGGGGATCGTCGTTCACAGACGCCGGGTCAGTTCCAGAAACTCCGCCAGCACCATGGCGGTTGCCCCCCACACCTTGTGGTCGTCCACGGCGAAAAAGGGAATGCGGGCCGGGCCCCAGCGCAGCTCACGGGTTTCGTGGCGCAGATTGGCGGGCTCGAGGAGGTGACTGAGTGGAATTTCCAGGATCTGCGCCACCTCGATCTCGCAGGGGACGAAACCGGGACGGACAGAGACGTAACCAACAAAGGGATGCACCATATGATTGCTGGCAAAGACGAAAAACGGTGTCAGCTCGCCGAGCAGGGTGACTTCGCCCGGGTCGACGCCAACCTCTTCCCGGGTCTCCCGAAGCGCGGTCTCGGTGAGTGATTCCTCACCTTCGCGGCGTCCGCCCGGGAAGGCGATCTGGCCGCTGTGCACGCCGTCATAGTCGGGCCGCTTGATAAGCGTCAGATACCAGTCCCGATGCCCGGTGTCGGGATACAGTAACAGCAGGACGGCCGCGTCGCGGGTATCGTTGCGCGGCGCCGGACGGTCAAAGGCTGTACCGTCCACCGCCACCGGCATCAACTCATGCCGGGCGGTATCTCCGGGGGGGCCGGCGAGCAGCGCCCGGGTAAGGCGGCGTGGCAGGTCCGGGCCGGTGGTCGGCAGCGCCATGGTCAGATGCCGATGTCCGCCAGGCTCTTGCCGATTGCCCGCAGTACGCTCACCAGTCGCGGGTGGTCCGCCTCGAACCGTTGCGTGGATTCCTCCAGTTCCTGGAGCGCCAGTTTCATCAGCTCCGGGTCCTGCTCCGGGCGCAGCGCAGCGTGGGCCGCCGATTCCGTGGAACGCAGCAGGCTGCCCACCGATTCGGCATGGTCGGGCTGGTCCGCCGCCAGCCCCAGGTCCTGTTTGAGATCACGTAGCAACGCGGTCAGCTCGTCGCGCTCACGTTCGGTCAGGTGTTGTGTCGAGGCGAGCCGGGACTCGATTCTGCTCAGGGTCTCTTCGATCACAGCGCTAGGCTCCGCAGATGACATGGAATGGATCCGGATCGGTTCCGAACCGGGTGAGTAACCGGCATCCCTATTGACCCTTTCCGGGCCGGGCGCTAGGTTGCTCTCAGACGCCGCTGTGCGGCCAGCCTACAGTTTACCGAGTGCCTGAAGGA
Organism: Pseudomonadota bacterium; assembly: GCA_036142245.1. Lineage (GTDB taxonomy): Bacteria > Pseudomonadota > Gammaproteobacteria > Immundisolibacterales > Immundisolibacteraceae > JAYZWP01. The sequence continues at coordinate 9,871 of JAYZWP010000013.1, forward strand.
GAGAAGCCGATGCAGATCCCGATACAGATTACTGCCAAGAATCTGGAAATGACGGATGCGATTCACGAGGCGGTGATGAAGCGTGCGGAGAAACTCGAGCAGTTTGCCGACCGTATCACCTCCTGCCGCGTGGTGGTCGAGTGTCCCCATCGGCATCACCACAAAGGGGTTCTCTATAACGTTCATATCGATCTGACCGTGCCCGGTAAGGAACTGGTGGTGACCCACGAACCGAAGGAGGACCTGTACGTCGCGATCAAGAGCGCGTTCGATGCGGCGCGGCGGCAACTACAGGAGTACTCCGACAAGCGTCAGGGCCACGTCAAGAATCACGCCAACAACGCCGAGGCGGAGTGATGCCTTACTCATCCAGCCGGCTGGCGAGTGCCAACCTGTAGCCGCCCCCCAGCTCCAGGTTGGCACCATTCGCGTAGCTGCCATCCGTGACCAGGTAGCGGATCGCGGCAGCGATTTCGGCGGGGGCGCCGGCGCGTCCCAGGGGCACATGTGCACGCAGCTCTCCCGGCAGGTCAACCGAGTTGTCCAGATGCCCGGGGCTGACCATGTTGACCCGAATGCCTGCGGGTCCCAGCTCCTGGGCCAGGGTCTTGGTGAGAATCAACAGCCCGGTTTTGGAGATCTGGTAACTCATCGCATGGCGATTCGCCACCGCATGGTCGACCCCCACATAGCCGATGTTGACGACATTGCCGGTCGGTGCCGCCGCCAGCAACTCCCGCAGCCCCTGTATCAGCAGGTACGGGGCGACCAGATTGGTTTCCAGGGTGTCGCGGAACGCTTGCGCCGGCTGGGCCAGGGGTGGCCCGAGGGGATAGTTGCCGATGTTGTTGACCAGCAGGTCCAGTCGGGAGGTGAGCCCGCGGACTTGCCGGATCAGGTTCGCGGCGCCGTCCGGCCTCCCCAGATCGGCCGGCAGCGCGTCGCTGCGCACACCCAGACCGCGCAAGGCTCCGGTCAACTCCTCGGCCTGCGCGCCACTGGTGTGGTAATGCACCAACACGTTGTAGCCGTCACTCGCGAGCGCCTCGGCGATGGCGCGCCCGGTGCGCCGGGCCGCGCCGGTGACCAGCGCCGTGGGACCCTGGTAGGGTTCAGACACGGGCCAACTCCAGGCTCGCACCGACGAAATCGCAGTCCGGGAGAATCTGTGGCTTGCGCGCGGTGATCTTGACCCCTTGTACGCCGGGAAATCCGTCCAGCACCAGGCGGCAGGCGTCGGCCACGAGCGTTTCCACCAGTTCATAGCGATTTTCCACCGCCAGCGCGCGCACCCGTTCGGCCACGGCGGCGTAATCGGCGGTGTCGTCTATCCGGTCGGAGCGGGCGGCGGCACTGAAGTCCGCCGTGAGTTCGATATCGATTTCCAGCGGCTGCGTCTCGAGCCGTTCCTGCGGCAGGATGCCGATGATGCAGTCGAAACGCAGCCGCCCTACGAGGATGCGACCGATCAGCGGGCGATCGTCAGACATGGCCCTGCTCCCTGGCCAGTTGCAGCGCCTGTCGGGTCGGATCGTTCAGTGCCATCGACATCGCCTCCTGCGCCGGATACCAGCCGATTTCATGGGATTCGTCGTTCGCTCGCAGCGCGGGGCGCCCCGCCACGCGGGACAGGTAATTGATCAACAGAAAATGCCGCGGTTCGCGAAACTGCGGGTGCTCGATACAGTCCTGGGTGGTGAGCCAGGTGGCGTTGTCCAGCTGCAGGCCGGTCTCCTCGCGCAGTTCCCGGTAATAGGCCGCCTGCATCGTTTCTCCATACTGTATCTTGCCGCCGGGCAGGCCGTAGAGGTCCGACCACTTACGGGTACGCACCAGCAGCAGTTCATCGGCGTCGTTGAGCACGATCCCGCCCACCGTGGCGATGACGCGCCGCTCGCCGGCCAGCACCAGCTCCCGCTCCAGGTCGGCCAGCAGATCGCCCACACTTCGATAACTGCGGTCCGGGGCGCAGGCGTGGAGTTTCTCCGGCGGGCTGTAGCCGTACAGGGCGGCCCCCGCCAGCGTCCCCGCGGCGCGGGCCGCGGCGATATCGTGAGGCATGTCGCCGACGTAGAGGCAGGTGTCCGGGTCCCAGCCCTGCTCAAAGATCACGGATTTGAGCACCGGCACCTTGTCCGCAGCGCCGCCGTGCAGCGCGCGCAGCAGCGGGGCGATCTGCAGCCGCGCCACCAGCGGTTCCAGAATCTCCCGCGCCATGGTGGAGACGATGGTCACGTCGATTTTCCGCCAGTGCAACACCTCGAGCAGGGCGCGGACCTGCGGGAACAGCCCGCAGCGTGCCGCGTGTTCGGCGTAGCGCTCGAAGAACAGCGCGTCGATCTCCTCGCGTGGCACCGGTCCGATGTGGCGCTGGTAAAAACCTTCGATCGGCAGCACGAACTGTTCACGGTAGGTGGCCTCGTCCACCGCCCGCGCGCCGAAATGACGCAGCACGTCATTGGTGGCGACCAGTGTCAGGGACTGGTCGTCGCACAGGGTGCCGGACCAGTCGAGCAGCAGGTGGCGGATCACAGCGGCTCGCCGCGGGACTTCAGGAACCGCCGCACCGTCCAGATGCCCAGATAGCAGAAAGGGGTGTCCGCGGCGGCGATGCCGACCTTGAACAGGTAGATCACCGCCATCACCTCGATCCCCTGTTGGAAGTCCCAGCCGAAGGCACCGTAGAACAGGAAGGAGTTGACGATGAAAGTGTCCACCAGTTGTGAGATGAGGGTGGAACCGTTGTTGCGCAGCCACAGATGTCGGCCATCGGTGAGCCGCCGCCAGAAGTGGAACATGAAGTTGTCGCATAGCTGCGCCACCAGGTAGGCGCACATGGAGCCGCTCACCAGCCACCAGCCGACGCCGAAGCTCGCGAGCCAGGCGTTTTGCATCGCCGCGCCATCGGTGAGTCCCGATGCGATCTGCGAGGACCAGCCCGGCGCCGGTGGCAGCAGGATGGAGATCTGTACGATCCCCAGCATCAGCACCGACATCAGAAACCCCATCAGCACCATGCGGTCCGCGCGGCGTTTGCCGAAGATCTCCGAAACGATATCGGTCACCAGGAAGGTGAGCGGATAGGTGATAAGCCCCGCCGTGAGGGTCTGATCGAACCAGACGAACAGCTTCTGACCGATGACATTGGTCAGCACCAGCAGGGTGACGAATATCATCGCCAGAAACACGTACACCCGGTCCGCCCAGGACAGGGTGACGTGGTAAAGCGCTTCGGTTTCGCCCACCGCGCTCACGCCGCGGGCGCCGGGCGCGGGTTGTCGGGTTCGCAGGACCGGATCAATCCTTCAGGAGAGTTGACCGCGCAGCACTTTCTTGTCGAACTTGCCGACACTGGTCTTCGGCACCGCTTCGATGAAGTGGATGTCCTCCAGGTAAGGTACCTGCCACTTGGCGAACTGCCCTGCCAGGTGATCGAAAATGTCCTGCGGCGTGGGGCTGTCCGATCCGCCCGCGGCGCGCACCACGAAAGCCACCGGCCGCTCGTCCCACTTGTCGTCCGGCCGGGCGACCACGCACGCTTCCAGTACGTCGTCCCGGGCCATGATGGCGTTCTCCATGTCGACACTGGAGATCCATTCGCCGCCGCTCTTGATGAGGTCCTTGGTACGGTCGGCGATCTGCATGTACCCCTCCGGGTCGATGGTGACCACGTCGCCGGTCTTGAACCAGCCATCGGCGGTGAAGGCTTTCGAGGCCGCCGGGTTGTTGTAGTAGGCGCGCGCCACCCAGGGTCCCCGTACCGCCAGTTCGCCGATGGTTTCGCCATCCCAAGGCAGCGTCTGGTCCTTGTCGTCCTGGACACGGATCTCGACACCCGGGGCGGGCATCCCCTGCTTCATGCGGACGTCGAGCAGCCGCTCTTCGTCCCAGTCCAGCATATGCGCCTTGGGACGGCTGACCGTACCCAGAGGCGACATCTCCGTCATCCCCCACAGGTGCAGGATGGTGATGCCGAATTCCCGGGCGTAATTCCGGATCATCGCCCGGGGTGCCGCCGAACCGCCAACCACCAGAGTCTCCACACTGCTCACGTCGGTTTGAGGATTCTGCTTCAGGTACTGGTAGAGCATGTTCCAGATCGTCGGGACGCCGGCCGCCAGAGTGACCTGTTCCTTTTCCATCAGCATGGCCAGGTCCGCCGGTCCCGGGCCGGGGCCGGGCAGCACCAGTTTGGATCCCGCCATCAGCGCGGCGTGGGCCACGCCCCAGGCGTTGGCATGGAACATCGGCACAAAGGGAAGGACCGTGTCCCGCTGTCGCAGGCCGATACCGTCGCCGATCATCACCCCCAGGGTGTGCAGATAGATCGAGCGCTGGCTGTAAACAACCCCCTTCGGATCACCGGTGGTGCCGGAGGTGTAGCACATCGCGGCGGCCGCCTGCTCGTGCGGTTCAGGCGGGTTGAAGTCAGGGTCGCCGGATTGCAGCAGTGCCTCGTACTCCAGGGCGCCTCGCAGCGGTGTCTCCGGCATCTGGTTCTGCTCGTCGATGACGACGAACCGTTCAACGGTGGGGCAGCTCTCCTGCACCGTCTCGAGCTGTCCCAGCAGGCTGGAGTCGACGAATACCAGCTTGTCCTCGGCGTGGTTGATGATGAACTGCAGCTGCTCGTCCGACAGCC
>JAYZWP010000014.1:0-3127 GCA_036142245.1 Pseudomonadota bacterium
GGTCACACCCTCGGCGTCGGACGGAATCATCAGGGTGACATCCGACCGGGTGCCTTCCAGCAGCAACCCGACCCACATCCACTCGCTCCAGGAGGCGTTGGTCGCATAGTGCTTGATGCCATTGACCAGATAACCGCCGTCCACCTTCCTGGCCGTGGAGGCCAAACCACCTTGCGCGGAGTACGAGGTCATGGCCGGCTCCGAACCGGCTCCGGGGATCATCTTGGCCCGCTCCTTGGTCGGCTCCAGGAATTTCGGGATCATCTCGTCGCGCCCGCTGTGGCAGATAATCTGTACACAGTTGTTGTGCACCTGGAAGTTGTGCGCGGTGCCGGGGTTGGCACGCGCCAACCGCTCGATGGTGAGAAAGAAACAGAGCGGGTCCTCCTGATGCACGCCGTAACCCAGACCGCCCCACTTGCGATCCGCGCAGGCCAGCAGCAGACCCGCCTGGTGCAGGTCCTTCAGATCCTCCACCGGGACGGCGGCGTCCTGATCGTACTGTGCAGCCCGAGGGGCAATGCGCTCCTCCGCCAGCTGGTCCACCTTCTCTATCAGCGCCTTCTGCGCATCGGTCAGCTTGAAGATCTCCATCGCGGGATTCCCCTCCTCCTGGTCGAATAGCCGGACCTGCTCGCATACCACGGGGCGCACGCAGTCGCCCGCGCGACACCATCGCCGAATCCGCAGCCCCATACGAAACGGGCAGCACCCTAGCAGTAAATTTCCGCTGCGCCCATCGCCGCGGCACCCTCGCCTCAGCGTGCCTGCAGCCGATAGCAGCTGCCGACCACGCTGGGCGCGAAGCGTCCGGGAGCAAATCGGTTTGCCAGCGCCGCCTTGGCACGCCAGCCGGTGCAGTGACCGGGCGCGACAATACGCGGCCCGATGCGGGAATCAAGATCCCGCACGGTCGCCTCGATACGCGTCTCCATCGCGGCGCCTGCGAGGTGGTAGCCACCCAGCACCAGATCGATTTCATCTTCCGCGAACATCTCCCGCGCGGCCAGGCAGGCGTTGATGATGCCGGCGTGGGAGCAGGCCGACAGCACCGTGAGACCGCGACCGCGTACCCGTGCGGCGATGAAGCGCTCGTCCATGATCTGGGGGTCGGGCTCGCCCCGCTCGCCGTAGAAACTGTAGTGTCCGGCCAGCCCGGTCTCGTACTCTGTGGTGCGGGGAATGGCGCCGCTGGCGTAGTAATAGCCCGCGGCCAGCACCTGCGGCCCGGCGTGACGCGTCACGATCCCCCCGGCCGCTTCCAGGTCGGCGAAGTCCGGTTCCCGCGGCAACATGATGATCTCTCCGTCCGGCAGCTGAATACCGCGCTGGTCAGGCCGGTCGGGGTGTACATCGACCCGGGGCGGCGACCTGCCGGCCTGGCGGCGCGCCGCGGCGATGGCGGCAATCACCTCGGGCAGCCCGCCACTGTGGTCCCAGTGCCAGTGGGAAAGGAACAGCAGCTCTATCGCGGCGAGATCCACCGCAAGACGCCGGGCGTTGTCGAGCCACAGATCCCCGTACGGCCCCACATCGAACAGCACACCGCGTGTTTCCCCGCCGATCCGTCCGCTCAGCAGCACGGAGAAGCCGTGGCAGCCGCAGCACAGATGATCAAACACCGTGGTGCAGGCGTGGCCCTCGTGCCGGCGCGATGGCGGAATGCGCGCGGCATGCTGCACCATCTCCGGAATCTGGGGGATGCCCGCGTCGATACTGGACAGGGTATCGGTCTCATTGTCGACGATGACCAGCAGTTCGAGGGAATCGAGTGGCATGATCGAGTCAGCAGTGACCAGTCCCGGCATCTGGCTCCTCCTAAATCCGAGTGCTGCGCGAAACGCGGTCGATCCGAACCGGGTGCAAGCGCTCCGCACAACTCCCGGGACGGATCCGCGGGAAGGTTTGCTAGATCAGATCGTCGCCATGCAGGGCGACGAAGCGCATCTCGTCAAAGCTGTTGGGCACCGCCGGCGACCGGTAATACTCGACATAGGGTGCCGCGTCCGCGAACGCCAGCGCCAGACGGTAGAGCGGCAGCGCATGCTGCGGCACCGCGTCGAGCGGGAAAGGCTGCAGATATTCGACCACGTCCGGCAGGCGGGGAAAGAGCGCCTCGAAAAAACCGCGGAGTTCCGCGTAGCTGCTGGACAGCCGTTTGCGCCGCCGCCCGTTCTCGGTCGGTTGTGCCCAGCCGAGCCAGGGCTCGAGGTCCGCAAACGCCTCGGGTAACCGCGCCTCAGCCATGACCCACCTGCCCATCCTGCAGGTAGCGGTTCAGCACCTGGTAGAAATGCCGGATCAGCACCTCCTGCTCGCCCAGCAGGTAGTGGGTTTTCGCCCCGGAGGCCAGCACCTGCTGGGTGTTTTCCATGGTGCCGGTATCCTCCAGCCAGGCGCCGAGTTGCAGCGACCGGGCATATTCGTGCGCGAACCGTTCGGCCGCCGTGCCGGCGGGACGGAAATAAAGCCGCCCCTCCCAGAGAGACCGGGTCGGGGAGATGGGCCAAAACTGATGGGAGAGATAGTTCTCCGCACTGACGTAGAGATTGTAGTTGGGGAAAAAGCCGTCGATATTGAACGCCCAGTGGGCGCTGCGGGACGGATTGACGCCGCGCGGCAGGGTGTCGAGGTCGCGCTCACGCTTGGCCACCGAAGCGCCGCCCAGACCGTAGGCCAGCGCCCCGACCGGGCTGGGCTGGTAGTCCGGATTGGCGTAGATGACCGCGTGGCGGTGACGCTCGTCGAGGCGCACGTCCAGGAGGTGGCAGTCGGGATTGAGCGGTCCGGTGAGCGAGTCCTCGAACGTCAGGCCGTGCAGATAAGGGGCGTGATAGCCCTCCGAAAAGGCGTCGATCCCCACCTTCCAGTTGCAGTCGATGATCGCCTCGTAGCGGTAGGCTTCGGTCATCTCGCCGAACGGATAGCCCTGCAAGGCGGCACCGGTCCGCCCCAGGAACGCCTCCAGACTCTGCTCGGGCGTCGCGGCAAAGTTCACGAACACGAACCCCTCCCAGAGCGCGGTGTGGACCTCGGTCAGTCCGTGCTCGGCGCGGTCCAGCCCGGGGAACATCTCCGCATCCGGCAGAAACACCAGGCGGCCCTGCAGGTCGTAGGTCCAGGCGTG
>JAYZWP010000015.1:0-2671 GCA_036142245.1 Pseudomonadota bacterium
TGAGCGCCGCTTACCTGGGCGTTAAGCCGCACTCACGCCTATCGGCGTTGGCGCGGCTTAACGGATCGGCGCAGTCTTTCGATTCGGAAAATCAGCTGGGCGTGGAGATCAGCGCTGCTTTGAGCGCGTCCGGCCGCAGCGGCAGGTCCCGCAGTCGAATACCCACGGCGTCATAAACGGCGTTTGCGATGGCGGCGGCGACGGGGATGACGGCGGGTTCACCCAGACCGGTGGAGATGTGGTGGTTGCGGATGAAGTCGATTTCCAGTTCGGGCACCTGGTCCATGCGCAACGGCCGATAACTGTGCAGGTTGCGGTCGGCGATCTGGCCGGCTTTGATTTCGGTGGATTCGTACAGGGCCATGGAGAGGCCCCAGAGGGTGGCGCTTTCCATCTGCGCCAGGGCGCCATCGGGATGAACGATGGTGCCGGCATCGGCGACGCTGGTGATTTTCTCCACTTGAATGCCGCCGTTGGCGCGGTTGACCGATACGCGCGCGATGGTGGCGACCCAGGTGGGCATGGCCCGTTCCTGACCGGCGCACAGGGCGACGCCCAGGCCGGTGTCCTTGGGCAGCTTGCCGCGATGGTTCCAGTCGGCGAGTTCGGCGGCGCGGCGCAACGCGGCGGCAAGCCGCGCCGCCCCGCCGACGCTTTCCGGCATCTGACCGGCGTTGCGGCCTTTGGCGTCCAGCAGGGCGAGGCGGAATTCCACCGGGTCGCGGCCGGCGGCAATAGCGAGTTCGTCGAGGTGGGACTCCACGGCCCAGCCGAGCCACCCGGCGCCTACGGCGCGCAGCCAGCCGGGCAGAAAGGTTTCCTGCGCAAGGTCGTTTTTGATGGCGCGGACCCGCTGGTTGGCGTTGCTGTTCCAGTGGTCGGCGCCGTTGGCGGAGAAGATGTCGGACTTGCCACCGCCTGCGACGTTCTCCTTGAGAAATGCGGGCGCCATGGCTTCGGTGGGCCAGCCGGCCACGGCGGCGTGGTCCCAGCCGGTGAGCTGGCCGTCCCGGCTCAGGGCGCTGCGCAGCCGCTGCACGGTCGGGGAGCGGGGGCAGTCGAAGCGGGCATCGTCCTCCCGGGTGAAGACCATCTTCACCGGACGGCCGATCGCCTTGGCGGTGAGGGCGGCTGGCACCATGTAGTCGCCCCAGAGCCGGCGGCCGAAGCCGCCGCCGAGGTGGTACTGGTGCAGGGTGATGCGCTCCTGCGGTACTTCCAGGGCCTGGCTCAGCACCGGCAGGATGAGGGATTGCCACTGGTTGCCGGCGTGGATGTGCCAGTGGCCGTCCTGTTCGAGCGCCAGGGCGTTGACCGGTTCCAGGGTCATGTGCAGCACGGAGGCGGTGCGGTAGGTGTGGTCCAGCATCTGGTCGGCGTCGGCGAAGGCTTGCGCGATGTCTCCCTCGTGCACCCAGAGGGAGCCGGCGCTGTCGTCGCTGGCGAGTTGTGCGCCGCGTTGCTGGATGGCTGTCTCGTCGACATCGGACCCGGGGCCCGGATGCCAGTCCACTCTCAGCAGGTCGGCGGCCTTCAAGGCGGCGTGGTAGCGGTCCGCCACGACGGCGAGCCACCCCTGGCAGGTGTTGGAAGGGTCTTCGATGGTGACGCTGCGCAGGTATCCGGGAACCGAGCGCGCCGCACTGTCGTCCACTGACCGGATGACGCACCCGTAGCGGGTCGGCGGAATCACCGGCCGCGCATAGACCATGCCTGCGACTTTGGCGTCGATGCCGAAGACGGCGCTGCCGTCGGTCTTGGCGGGAATATCCAGGGCCCGGATTTGCTTGCCGAGCAGGCGTCTATCACTGGCGGGCTTCAGAACGATGGCCTTGAGTTCCTCCTCGCTGAAGCTGCGGTCCAGCGTGCCGGAGTGGACGATCTGGGCGTAGCTCACGGATCGCCCGCCGGCTATGACCGAGCTGCTGCGCGCCACGCATTCCTCCGGCGCGACGCCGAGCAGCGCCGCCCCGGCTTCCAGCAGGGCGATCCGTCCCGCCGCACCGGCACGGCTGAGCGGCTCGAAACTGGTATGCACCGACCAGGAGGCGCCGGTGATCATGTAGCCCCACTTGGGATCGGAGTCGACATGGACGATCTCGACGTCGGACCAGTCCGCTTCCAGCTCTTCCGCCACCAACCGTGCCAGGGCGGTGCCGACGTGCTGACCCATCTCCGCCTTGGCGATATTGACCAGGATGCGCCCGTCGGGGTTGATCTGTAGCCAGACGGTGGGTTCGTAAGCCCTCGCCGTCAGGGCCGCCCGGGCGCTGCGGGCCGGAATGCCGACGCCGCCGAACGCCATGAGCAGGCCGCCCGCGGTGCTGCCCACCAGAAAGCGGCGCCGGGAGAGGGTAAAGCCTTGTTGCGCTGTCATGGCAAACCTCCTATGCCTCGCCGGACGCGAGGTGGATCGCCGCGCGGATCCGCTTGTAGGCCATGCAGCGGCACAGATTGCCCGCCATGGCGTGGTCGATGTCGGCATCGCTTGGCGAGGGATTGTCCCGCAGCAGTGCCGCCGCCTGCATGATCTGGCCGGACTGGCAGTAGCCGCACTGCGGCACCTGCGCCGTGATCCAGGCCCGCTGCAGCGGGTGGTCACCCGCCGGCGCCAGCCCTTCGATGGTGGTGACGGACTGGTCCGCGACCGCCGAAACCGGCAGGACGCAGG
>JAYZWP010000016.1:0-5601 GCA_036142245.1 Pseudomonadota bacterium
GGATTCTTTTCTGACCACTCTGGGCATCGGCGCAACCCACGTGGTCAACAACGACCGCGACTGGGTGAAACGCTACAAACCGGTGGTCTTCGGCAGCCTCTGGGTCGGCGACGAGAGCGCGGATCAGAAAAGCAACGCCGCCGAGGCGGTGGCCGACCGGGAACTGATCGGGATGCGTGGCGGTATCCGCATCCTGCCGACACCGAAACTGGCGCTGGACGGATCGTTGATGTACCAGTACAGCCACTATAACGAGGCGACCGGCGTGCAACTGAGTAGCTCCGGCACCCCCAAGACACGGCTTGACGACTATTACGGGGTAACCGTCGGCGCGCGTTACCTGTTGACCAACCAGTTGGTACTGGGCGGCGAGGCGACCTATACCCGTAACGATTCCTCCCTGGCGCTGAACGATTTCGATCGCAGCCAACTGCGTGGCTTCGTGCGCTACAGCTTCAACTAACGGCGGAGGCCAACCAACATGAACACCACATCGAGACTCCCAAATATCGTTCTTTCCGCCCTGCTGACCCTTTTCGGTGCGCTACTGACCGCAACCAGCGCCCAGGCGACGACAGACGCCAGTCAAGCCCGCAAGGATGGCTACTGGCGCGTCGAACCGGGCCAGTGGCTTGGCCGGATCGTCACCCGCCTGGAGCCCGATGCGGCAAAGCGCAGCCGGCTCATGGAGGAGATCGTCTTCCTGAATCCGCAAGGCTTCGTCAACGCCGACCCCAACCGGATGCGGGCCGGCGCCGAACTGAAACTGCCGGAAGCCTACGTCGAGGTGCCCGTTGTGGCCGGCGAACCGGAACCCGCCGCAACACCGGAACCGGCGGAACCGCAGGCCGCCCGGGCGGTGGGACGGGTGACCGTTGCCCGAGGTGAAGTCACCGCCACCGACCCCTCCGGCCGGGAACGCCCGCTGCGGCGCCGCTCCACCATCCAGGAAGGCGACACGCTGTCGACCAGTGTCAATGGCGCCGCGCACGTGCGCTTCAACGACGGCGCGCAGATCGCGCTGCGGCGCAACTCGTCGCTGCGGGTGGACAATTACCGCTGGCAGGGAAACGAGGATGGTTCGGAGAAAGCCGTCCTGAGCCTGATCAAGGGCGGATTCCGGACGGTTACCGGCGCCATCGGCCGGACCAATCGTGACAACTACCTGGTGAACTCGGATTTCGCCACCATCGGCATCCGGGGTACTCACTACGCGCTGATGGCGTGTGTCGCCGGCGCCTGCCAAGGCTACAACGCCGACGGCAGCACTCCGGAAGAGGGTCTCTATGGCGGCACCGCCTTCGGTGCCATCGGCGTGAACGGCCAGACCATCGGTGCCCAGGAATATTTCTTTCACGACGGCCGGGATCTCGACCTGCGCTTCGAGCCGCCACCCTTCCTGTTCGCTGCCGACACCTCCCTGGCCGACTCCGGGGAGAACGGAGTAGCGAACGGCGATGGTGACAGCACCTCCGGAGAGGACGACTCGGACAACTTCTCCAGTGACGGCAACACCGAGTCCGGCGGCCTGGCGGGACAGATATTTCAACCGACGGGTGCGGTCTTTACCGAAGGCGAACAGGAACTCGCCAGGCAGGAGGAGGAAAACAGCCAGCCGATCGATTTCGACCCGTTCAATTTCGACTTCACCGGAGATCTGTCGAGCCTGGAGGCGATCATTGGCTCCTTCCTGGCGTCCTTCGGCAACTTCTCCGCGGCGCCTGGCGGCTCCGCCGCGTATGGTGCCTGGGTCGAACACCTCGAGCCGATTCACCGCCCGGAAGACGCCTTCTTTCATGTCAACGGTGGCAATGACTTCTTCTTCACCGGTAGCTTTGGAGGCAAGTCGAATGTACTGGCCGCGGCGCTGAGTGAGGATTCGGACATATACCAGGACATCACCTTTTTCCTTGGACCGCCTGGCGGGACGGTGCTGGCCAGCCAGACCGTGAGCGAAACCGGATTTACGGCGCACCTCGGCCGCTGGGATGCCAACGCCCTGCTGCTGCAAATCAGCGAAGGCGAACTGGCGGATGGGCCGCTGACAGCGCTGGCCGGCGAATACGTCTACTCCTTCGACGTTACCCCGGAATCGCAGCTCATGAACATGAGTGGAGCGTACGAGTTTCAGAACGTCGCCACCCTCGGTAGCGACGAACTCGGCCAAGGCTTTGCGGGCAACTACATGGCCGGTGACGTGCAGATGAAACTGGTGGCGGATTTCACCAGCATGCAAATCACCGGAGGCTATATGAACGTCAATGACGCATCCGGCCGGCAATGGCAGCTCTTTCAGGGCGGGACCGTGCCTTTGGGAATCGACGCCGAACTCATCATGTCCGGTGACTGTTTCGGCTGTAACGGTAGTTCCGATTACGCGAACGGTTGGATGTTCTTTACCGCACTGGGCTCCAATGCCGAAGGGGGCATGGGGTCCTTCGGAGCGCATGCCTACATGGGACCCGAAGCAATCGCCGGCGTGAACGTGTTCAAGAATGCCGGGCCCTATGTTCCTTGAACCGCGCTCACTTTTCAGAGCGAGGCAGCCCCACGCTCCGGGAGACCGGATGCCACTCCCGGATGAATCTCCCGCCTTCCGAATGTTTCAGGCGAACTGCCAGGCCGGGTTATCAACGGGTAGTTCGGCGCTGCGCGCTGCCCCAACGTGTTTGAGGGGATCGCCGCAGCCCGAACAGGCAAATTCTGAGGATTGTGCCGGCACGCCCCGGGGATAGCGTCCGCGGTTAGTGGTCAGTCGCTGTCCCGGTCCAAACCTGGCGGACGGACGCTGTCCGGCTGCGGTTGATCGGGGGCGTCGTCGCGCTGGACGACCCGAAACAGCGCACTGGTTTCATTGCCGTCACTCACTGGAGAGGTCCCCGCTCCGCCGCGAAATTCGGCGCCTTCGGGCTTGTTTCGCGGCGCTTCGTCCGGCGAGTGGCCCAGCGCCTTGGCGAACATCTCCTGATCGATGGACAGTCCAGACAGAGTAGACGTAAACAGAGTCTCCAGGTTGACGGCCTCTCCGGCTCCGGACCGGGCGCTTTCCAGACTCTCTTCGGAGACATTCAATTCGATATCGGTCACCGATAATCCTTCGTAGAGATCCAGCTTCGTATTTCCAGAGCCCTTGTCGGCGATATGCTTCCCTGGAGCGGTTTCCGTCTCTCCGCTCCGTTGAATGCTCGGTTTGTGATGATGGTGATCGCTCAGCCGACGAAAATCGATCACCGGCACGCTGGCCGATTCCTCTCTCAACCGAAGTCCCGCACCGATCGACTCTTCCAACTTCGACACAAACTCGCTGACGGGGGCCACGTCGCCGCCGGTTTCCTCGATGCCGCGCCGCAACCGGGCGTCGAGCTTCGGTAACAACGCCTCGATCTTGCCTCTATCCTGAGCTACGCGAGCCGGAGAAGCGCACCAACACACGGCGCGGGCAGTGTCGCGCCGATGCTGCAGCAGTTCGGCAACATCCTCTCCCTTCAGCAACATTACCCGCTCGATAACCGGCACCCAGTGCGCCGCGAGGAACGCGTCTACGAAATCCGGCACGCGGTGCTTGATCACCAGCCGGTTGATCATCCCCCGCGCCATGGCCGCGGTGCGCTGCGGTGTCAATGGCTCCGTCGCCTCCGTCTGCGAGGCGAGACCAGCCTCCTCGGATTCGTCCGTTGCCGCCACCGATGGCACCGCAACGGGGGTATTCCCCACATAGCGCTCGAGCACGTCTCGAGACAACTCCCCATATATCCAGGGAAGACGCTCACGGAGCAGGTCGTCGAACACCTTGATCACCTCAAACGCTACGACACCGTCGGCATTCAGATCGGCCAACAGGGAAGTCATCGGATGGGTGAGCAGCTTGGGAGCGAGCAAACCTGGCTGACCGGTCGCCGCGGCGAGTCGTTCAATCGGTCCGGCATTTTCGTCCTGTAAACGGCGACACAACACCTCGACGGCCGGGAAGCGCGTCCCGTCCGAAGCATCGCCCCCTCCACTCGGATCGCTTATCCGATCCCGCACCGCGTCCGCAAATGACTCTCGCAAGTTGTTGTGAAAAAGGGTAATTTGCTCGATCACGCGGTCAAAATCGGCGTATTGCTGCGGCGTCGCCGACAAAGACATCGACGCCCTCAACGCCGAGCGCGCGCGGCACAACGCCTCGTGGACGAGATAATCCAGACTTCCGACGAAAAGCTCGGTCAACAGGTCTGTTCGATTCATGGTCACTCGTTCGGATTACGGCGAATGCCTGGCTGTTGGAAGGTCGGCGACAGGTCTCGCGGCAAACGATAGGCACTGCCTCGCCAAATTATAAAGAGCAGCGGCATCCGCCCCACCAGTTTCCCTAATCCGGCCCTCCATGGAAACAAACTACGCGACTTTTTAAGTCTTCACAATAACCCTTTGACTTAAAAAGAAAATAGCGATAGATCGTTAACAAACTTTACATTCGCGTTGTCTCACAATGTGTCGACTTATACGCACAACGTCCCGACACCAGTTCCCTACCCAAGACTCCGACCCCCTCGGCAGGCGAACGTCTATCGCCACCTTAGTCACTCGGGAAGCGTTGATCAAATCGGTTCTCCCTCGGCACGATGCCCCGGCTTGGGCAACGACGTATGTCGTTGATTCATGGAATGCAGCTCGGACATACACAGCGTCGAGATGAGCTGAAATGTCGAGATGAGCCGAAAAAGGCATGAAAGGCTTTTTCAGAGTTTCCTTTCGGGTGATCCGGCCCCGTTCCGATCCGGATGCGGGCCCCGCCCGCCGCCCGGACGCAGATTCCCAGACGAGGTCGAGCAACCCGCGACCAGCAACTCCTCGGCCTGCTCGACCGGGACCGGTGGACTGAACAGATAGCCCTGCACCATGTCGCAACCGTGATCGAGCAGAAACGCACACTGGGCCTCGGTTTCCACCCCCTCGGCCACTACGCTCAGATTGAGCCGGCCGGCGAGTACCATGATGGCCTGAGCAATGATGGCGTCGTCCTCGTCGTCCGGTAGATGCAACACGAAACTGCGGTCGATTTTCAGCTTGTCGAGGGGAAACCGCTTCAGGTAACTCAGTGACGAGTAGCCGGTGCCGAAATCGTCCACCGAGAGGCGGACGCCCATCTGTTTGATCTTACGGAGCGTTTCCACCGTCTCCTCGGCATTGCGCATGATGACGGTTTCGGTCACCTCGAATTCGAGCCCGCCCGGATCGAGCGTATGCCCGGCGAGGATCTCTGCGACGCGATCCAGAAAATTGGCCTGGGCGAACTGCGTGGCGCTGACATTGACGCTCACTCCGACCCGGTGACCCGCGCTCTGCCAGAGACTCAATTGGCGACACGCCTCGTCGATGACCCACTCCCCCATTGGAATGATCAACCCGGTCTCCTCCGCGAGAGGAATGAAGCTTCCAGGTGACACCAGACCGAGGTCGGGATGCTGCCAACGAACCAGTGCCTCGAAACCAACCAGCGCCCCGGTCGTCAGATCGATCTGTGGCTGATAGAACAGTCGAAACTGTCGCTCCTCGATGGCCCGGCGCAAGTGTGCCTCGAGTTGCAGCCGCTCCAGGGACTGCGCATTCATCTCACCA
>JAYZWP010000017.1:0-2777 GCA_036142245.1 Pseudomonadota bacterium
GTCGATTTTCCGGTCGCTGATCAGCCCGCCGTCTCTCGCGGCAGGATGACGTCGTACCAGAACTTCTGGTCCCGCTGACCGCAGTCGTCCTGGTACAGGGTTTTCAGTTCCGTGTAGGCGTTGAGCCCCTCTTCGCCGAGTTCCCTGCCGAGCCCCGAGCACTTGTAGCCGCCGAAGGGCACCTGCTCGGAGATGACGTGCCACTCGTTGATCCAGACCATGCCGGCGCGCAGCCGCGCGGCAACGCGCCGCGCCTGGTCGGTGTCGCGACTCCAGACCCCGGCGGCGAGGCCGTAGTCGGAATCGTTGGCAATGCGCACCGCCTCCTCCAGATCCTGGTAGCGCAGTACCGACAGCACCGGGCCGAAGATCTCCTCCCGGGCGATGGTCATGGCGTTGCTAACTTCCGTGAAGATGGTCGGCTCGACATAGAAACCCCTGTCCAGCCCCGCACCGGTGGCCCGCCGCCCGCCGATGGCCACCTGTGCTCCTTCGCGCCGGCCGGTGTCGATGTAGCCGAGCACCCGGTCGAGCTGTTTTTGCGAAATGAGCGGTCCAACCGTGGTTTCCGGGTCCATCGGGTCGCCCACCACCATGCCCCGGGTGCGGCTGACCAGCCGGTCGACAAAGGCCCCGTACGCCTCCTGCTGCAACAACAGTCGGGTGCCGGAGACGCAGATCTGCCCGGCGTGAAAGAAGGTTGCGAACAGCGAGCCGTCCACGGCGATGGCGGGGTCGGCGTCCGGCAGCACCAGGTTGGCGGATTTGCCGCCACACTCCAGCGACACCCGCTTCATGGTGCTGGCCGCCCGGGACATGATGCGCCGGCCGATTTCCGACGAGCCGGTGAAGGCGATCTTGTCCACCAGGGGGTGGTTGACCAGCGCCTCGCCGACCTCGGCGTCGCCGGTGATGATGTTCACCACCCCGGCGGGAAAGCCGGCCTGGTCGCACAGGCGGGCCAGTTCCAGCGCGCTCCAGGGGGTTTCAGGGGCGCACTTGAGCACCAGGGTGTTGCCGGTGGCCAGGGCCGGGCCGAGCTTCCACACCGCCATGGTGATGGGGAAGTTCCAGGGGATGAGCTGAGCGCAGACGCCGATCGGTTCGCGCTGAGTATAGAGCAGCGACTTGCCCGGCCGCTGCATCGCCTCCACCGGATGCAGCGCGCCGTCGTAATTCAGGGCCATCCTGGCGAAATATTTGAGCTGCTTGACGCAGAGCGCCACGTCGGTGGGCGCTTTGCCGATCAGGGAGCCGGCATCCAGCACCTCGAAGCGGGCGAATTCGTTCTGGCGTTCGGCAAGCAGATCGGCCAGCTTGTCCAGCAGCGCCTTGCGGTCCGCGGCGCTGGTGTCGCGCCACGGGCCGTGGTCGAAGGCCTGCCGGGCGGCCCGCACCGCGCGGTCGGCGTCGGCGGGGGTGGCCCAGGGCGCCTCGATGATCGGCGCACCGTTCGCGGGGTTGATGGCGTGGTAGCTGCCGCCGTCGGCGGCGGCCGTGAAGTCGCCACCGATATAGAGCTTGAGGGGTTCCGGCAGGGTCATGGGGTCGCTCCCTGGTAGCCGTCGCGCAGCTGCTGCTTCATCACCTTGCCCATGGCGTTGCGCGGCAGGGCGTCGACGAACAGCACCCGGCTGGGGCATTTGTAGTGGGCGATGCGTTCGCGGCAGCGCTCGATCACCTCGCGCCCGGTGAGTTCGGCTTGCGGTTTTTGCACCAGCGCCGCCACCACGATCTCGCCCCATTTCTCGTCCGGCAGGCCGAACACCGCGGCGTCGGCGATCTCCGGAAACGCCAGCAACTGGCTCTCCACCTCCGGGGCGTAGACGTTTTCTCCGCCGGTGATGATCATGTCCTTGATGCGGTCCAGCACTGTGAGGTGGCGCTCATGGTCCAGTACACCGACGTCGCCGGTGTGAAACCAGCCGCCCTCGGTGGCGTTGGCGGTCGCCTCGGGGTTATGCCAGTACGCCTCGATCACCTGCGGCGAGCGGATGCAGATCTCACCGCTCTCGCCGGTCGGCTGCGGCTGACCGGACGGGTCCAGGATGGCCAGCGCCACGGTGGGGGCGGCGCGGCCCACGCAGGTGGAGACCTTGCGCGCCAGAATGTCGCCCCCGGCGGAGGCGAGCACCCCCGCTTCGGTCATGCCCAGGGAGTTGCTGAACTGCAGGTGGGGCAGCAGTTCCAGGGCGCGGTCGCGCACCGGTGCCGGCAGCGGGGCGGAGGCGGAGATCCACTCCCGCCAGCTTGAAAGATCCCAGCGTCCCTCGGCCATGGTCTGCAGCATGACGTGACCCATGGTGGGGGGGACGAACATCGCCGTGACCCGCTCTTGTTCTATGAAATCGAGCACCTGTCCGGGGTTGAAGGCGGTCAGGATCACCATGCGGCTGCCGCGCATCACGGTCATCGGCAGGCGGGTTTCGTGACCGGCGATGTGGAACATCGGCGGCACCGCCAGGTACGCCTCGCCACGGTCGCCGGGGCTGCTCATGGCACCGGCGTTCAGGATGTACCAGAGCACCGCCTTGTGGGTGCGCACCGCGCCCTTCGGAAAGCCGGTGGTGCCGGCGGTGTAGAGGATGGAGCAGGGGTCGGTGTCCCGGGCGATGCCGTCGATCGCCTCGCCGCTGAGCGGTTCCTGCACGGCGATGAGGGCTTCGTAGTCGCCCGCGCCGCCCCCGTCGTCGTTGGCGCCGGTGGTGAGAATGGCTTCCAGGTTTGGTGACGCCGCGCGCAGATCGGCGTGCCAGCCCCGGTGTTCGGGCTCCGCG
>JAYZWP010000018.1:0-2556 GCA_036142245.1 Pseudomonadota bacterium
CCGCTAGCGGCTGTTGTATATGCGTCGCGCCCCTCGGCTTGCAATTCAGGGGTAGCAAACGCAGAGTTGCTGTACAGAAGTACAGTAATTGGAGTCCGTTATGCAGCACAGGACAAACTCGGCCAGCTCGCGGCTTTCTCGACATGGCGCGCCAGCGGAACACGGCCACCGTCCTGCAGGACCATTGCCACGGCGGGTAACAGCGCTTCGTCGTCGTCATCGCCACCCAATACCGCCCCCTCCCCGAACCATACTTTCCCGACGACCGGTTCCGAGGCTTGATCGATTTCGTAGTCGTTCGGCCAGGCGGTGAGGTTGCCGCCCAGCCGGGTTCCGTTGCGGTCCAGAACCAGGTAGTGGGGTCCGGTTGCCAAGCCATTTCCATACCGGGAATTACGACCTGGAAAACACAATCACAGCCGAAACAACGGTGCGCAGGATTTACCGATCTCAGCGACATGGCGATGATCGGTGCCACAGCAGCCGCCGAAGATGGTGAGGTGCGGTAGTGTCTGCTTGAGCTTGGCGTTCAATACGCCGAGTTCCGCCGGGTCTCCCTGGTCCAGGGTTTCGGACTCGTCCAGTTCCGCGTGACTTTTGCGGGATGCATTGGCGCGAATGCCGCGCAGCCGGTTTTGCCAGACGCCCTTCCCTGTCAGCACATCATCGAAATGGGTCGGGTGGGCGCAGTTGATCATGTAGTAAGCCGCGTAGCCATCCGTGGCGTCGTCCACCGCTTCGATGGCGGATTGCAGTGTGTCACCGTCCGGTAGCTTGCCGTCGGTTTCGACGGTGAACGAGATGGCGGCGGGAATATCAGCCTGCGCCGCGGCAAGGCAGATGCCCGTAGCCTCTTCCGGGTAGTTCAGAGTCAGGGCGCTGACCATGTCGGCCGGGGTGTCGGCGAACAGGGTAATTTGCTCCTGGTGGTAGGCCTGCGCGTCCGCGGCGCTCATTTGCGCATCCGGCCAATAACCATCACCCCGGGGTCCGATGCAACCGCTGATGACGAACGGATTGTCGGGCGTCTGATACCGGTCACGCACCGCGAGCAGCATGTCGATGGACTTGCGATTGAAATCGGCCAGTTGCTGCCGGGAATAGCCGATCTTGTCCGACCAGTCCCCATTGGCGCGCCAGGTAACGCTTTCGAGAATAAAACCGGCGCCATAGCGATGCGCCAGTTCGACGTAGTCGTCGAAGTAGTCGAGCAATCGGGCAACACCGGCGTCGTCCTTGAGCATGTCGAAGGCGGCAAATTCCGGCAGATCAATACCATCGATAAAGCAGAGTGTGGTCTCCAGGCCTCCGTCAGTGAGAAAGGGCTTGTCGGACAACTGCGGCAGGTTTTGTCGAAACTGGGGTCGATGACGGGTCATGGCGGCGCCTCTTGGGTTTATTCGTTGGTTTATTCGTTGCCTGGGTTCTGGCGAATCTTCTGGACGACGGACTGAAACCAGGTTTTCAGGCTGTCTGTCTTGGCGGACCGGGCGTTGGCGAATTCGCCGGCGTTGCTGACGTATTGAATACTCAGTCCGGCGTCGAGGATGGCAATGGCCGGGATACCTTTGGCGATGGGGTTGCCGAATTCCGCCACGAAATCGAGGTTCTTGTCCTTTTCGCCGACATCGACCTTCACGACGTGGAAGTTGGCGTCGATGACCGAACGCAGTCCGTCCTGCTTGAAGTGGTAGTCCAGCACCCGGCAGTCGGGGCACCAGTCCGCGCCAAAGACGACCAGGATGAGCTTGCCGTCCTGCGCCGCCCTGGTAGCCGCGGTGGCCAGGTCTTCACGCGGATTCGCTTGCGGGTCATAGATAAGCGGCCGGGCAAGGACAGTCGTGCCGAGCATCGCCAGAAGGACAGTCCAGAGCAGCTTTCTGGATTTATTAATCATTTAATATCCGTTAGTTATGTCTGGTTATTAAAGTAACGGCTAATACATCAGCACGCCCTGTTACCGAACCCAGTCGGCCGGCCGCTTTGCCAGAAAGGCGGTTACGCCTTCCTGCCCCGCTTTTGAGCGGCGCGCCTTCACGTTCCAGGCAAGGCCCTGGTCGTAACGGCCGGCATCGATACCGGCCTCCACATCATTGAGGAGCAGTTTGCAGTCGGCGATGGCATCCGGCGATGCCGCCAGGGCATAGCCGATGTGCTGCTCGACCAGGTCGTCCAGTGCCGCCCCGGATTCGGCGACGGCGTGGACCAGGCCGCTGCGCAGGGCGTCATCGGTGCTGAAGACGCGTCCGGTCAGGGCTTCGTAGCGCAGCCGCCCGGCGCCCAGACGCGGCAGCAAAAAACCGCTGATGATGCCGGGCACCAGGCCGAGGCGAACTTCGGAGACCGAAAATTGGGTACCGGCGAGGGCGACCACGGCGTCGCAGCAGGCGACCAGGCCGAGCCCGCCCGCCATCGCGGCGCCCTGCACCCGGGCGATGGTGAGTTTGGGGCTGTCGCTCAGCGCGCGCAGCAGATCCTGGAGGCGGCGGGAGTCCTCCCTGAGTTCGGCCTCATTCATTCCGGCGACGTCGCCCAGCCAGTTGAGGTCCGCCCCGG
>JAYZWP010000019.1:0-3601 GCA_036142245.1 Pseudomonadota bacterium
GGCGTTGTCCGGTTACGCGGGCGACAACGCGCGCCGCCTGCTTCAATGGCAGTTCATCCAGCAAGATGCGCAGCAACTCGTCGCCGCCCGATTCTGCGGGACGTTCCTGCGCCGCGCCGATGACCAACACCAACTCCCCGCGCCGGCTGTTGGAATCGCGGGAAAGCCGTTCGAAAACCTCGGCGAGCGTACCGAAGATCACCTCTTCATGCAGTTTGGTCAGTTCCCGGCACAGCACCATGGCGCGTGTTGGTTCCAGCACTTCAACCAGGTCCGACAGGCAGGGCAGGATGCGGTGGGGCGCCTCGAACAGTACCGTGGGCATCGGGTCATGGCGTAATGACTCTAGCTGCCGGCGGCGTGCTTCGCGACGGCTGTCGAGAAAACCCAGAAACCGAAAACCGCGCGTGACGAGCCCGCTGACGGCAACAGCCGCGGTCACTGCCGAAGCCCCGGGGATCGGCGATACTCGGCAACCGCGCCGTTGAGCCTCCCGAACCAGCACCAATCCGGGATCACTCAATCCCGGGGTGCCGGCATCGCTGATCAGCGCAACATCACCCTCGCGGAGGTGGTCCAGGAGTTGCCCGCTGCGGCTTTTCTCATTGTGCTGGTGATATGCAACCAGCTTGCGGGTATCGATCCCGTACGCCTGCAGAAGCTTGCGCGAATGGCGCGTATCCTCCGCTGCGATAACGACGCACTCATTCAAAACCGACACCGCCCGGGGTGAAAAATCGGCCAAATTCCCGATCGGCGTAGCGACCACATACAATGTACCCATCCCTGCAAAATCTCGGCTGCTGATGGCGTTTACCCCTCCGGCTCGCATCCTACCGGTTACTCGCGACTGCCGATGTCAACATCTGTGTTGGCTGGCCGTCCTGTCGTTGCTGCTGTGCGCCGCCTGCGTCCCGCCGCAACCGCCCAAGCCGGCGGTCCCGGCCCCCAGCGCGTTGGAGCGCGCCAAGGCCAGCGCCCAGGCCGGCGCCTGGACGACGGCCGCGCAACTGTACGAGACCGCGGCCCGCGAGGTGACCGATCGTCAGCAGACAACCTTGATGCTCGATGCGGCAACTGCCTGGGTGGAGGCGGGTGATCCGGCGCGCGCCTCGACTATCCTGGACGCTACTGACCCGTCTGTGTACGGCGATAACCTGATTCTGCGTAAACAGCTATTACGTGCGCGGATTGCCCTGGCGACCGGGAACCCGGAACAAGCTTACGCCGCGCTGGAAAGTCTGCCCTACCTTCACGCCGACGACCATTGGCGCGCGCAGGGCTACCGTACTGCCGGGCAGGCGCTGCTGAAGTTACGCCGTCCATTGGATGCCGCGCGGCATTTCGCCCGCGCCGATGGCTATCTCCACTCGGAGCAGGAGCGCGTGCGGAACCAGACGGAACTGGTGCAGGCCCTGCTCACCATCCCGCCCCGAACTTTGGAACATAACCTCTCGCCCGCACGCACGGCCGAGTTCGACGGGTGGATCGAACTCACGTTACTGGCCCAGTCGATCTCGACCCCGCGGCCACGGCAGGACGCCAGCCGGGCATGGCGCCAGCGTTACCCTGATCATCCGGTCGCCACTCAGGTATGGCAGCAGTTGTTCGGCGACCTGCCGTCTCCACAGACCATGCCACGGCAGGTGGCTCTGCTTCTCCCCCTGTCCGGAACCTACGCGGCGGCGGGCAACGCGGTTCTGGGCGGTTTCCTGAGCCGCTACTACGGCGATGCATCAGCCCCGGAAGTGACGGTGCTCGACACCTCGGATCCCGCGGCTGACTTGGAAAGCGTTGTGACCGGCCCGCTATCCACTCGGCTCGATGCCGTGATCGGACCGCTACAGAAAGAGCCCGGTACTCGGATGCTGAGTCACGGTGTGCCCACGGTACCGGTGCTGCTGCTCAATCAACTCGATGGCGACACGGTGCCCGATCGGGTTTTCCAGTTCGGGCTGCTGCCCGAATCAGACGGCGAAGCCGCAGCTGACTTCGCGATTCGTTCCGGATTTCGTCGGGCTTTGGTTTTGCGCTCCGACGAGGAGTGGGCACGCCGCGCCGTCGCGGCGTTCTCGGCTCGGTTCGCCGATGCGCCGGGACGGATCGTGCTGGCCGAACATGGTTTTGACCGGTCGGCAGCCGATCACGGCGGCCTGTTACGCAATGTGCTTGACCTCGATGACAGCGCGCAGCGCCATCGTCGGCTGGAAAACCTGCTGGGCGTATCCCTTGAGTCGGCGCCGCGGCGCCGACAGGACGCCGCTTTCCTCTTCATCGCAGCCGCGGCGGAACCGGCACGCGTTCTGGTGCCACAGATCCGTTTTCACCACGCGGATGATCTGCCGATCGTCGCGACATCCCATATCTATGCCGCAGATGGCAGTAAAACACTGGATCGCGACCTCGACGGGGTGATGTTTTGTGACGCACCCGCCCTGTTGGAGCCGCAAGCCAGCAGTGACCCGGATTCCTCAACCACCGGGGGCACCGGCGCACAAAAAAGGCTGGCCGCCCTGGGTGCGGATGCATACGTTCTGCTACCCTACCTCGACGGCCTGAAACAGCGGCCCCTGTTTCGAATCGGCGGGCGCTCCGGCGTGCTGCGGCTGGAAGAGCAGGGCATTATCCGACGCTCGCTTGCTTGCGGCCGTTTCAAGAATGGCGTTCCGCAGATGCTGGCGCAGCAACCCGATGCGAAACCGCTCCTCCACTGATGCGCGAGCGCGCGGTGCGGTGGCCGAGCGCATTGCCTGCGACTACCTCCGCCGGCGCGGATTGGATCTGGCCGAACGCAACTTCCGGGTCCGCGGCGGCGAGATCGATCTGGTCATGAGACAGGACGAAACCCTGGTGTTCGTCGAAGTCAGGGCACGACGCAGTAATCAGTGGGGCACGGCCGCCGAAACGGTCACGACCCGGAAACAGAGGCGCTTGCTGCTCGCGGCTCAGTACTATCTGCAAAGCACCGGTCACGTCGGCCCCTGCCGCTTCGATGTTGTGGCGTTGACCGGCGAGCCGGGACGGGAGAGGGTCGACTGGATTCGGGACGCCTTCCAACTGTGACCGACTCATCACTGGAGGTGAATGAAAAGATGGACGCCACGGCGCGGGTGCTACAGACATTTCAGACCAGCGCGCAAACGAAACTGGACGTGGCGCAAATCGTCGCGCCCTGCGTCGCCGAGGCGGCGGCGAAGTTGGGCGATGTGCTTCTGGCCGGCCACAAGATCCTGGCGTGTGGCAATGGCGGCTCGGCCGCCGATGCGCAACACTTCGCCGGCGAAATGCTCAACCGCTTCGAGATGGAACGCCCGGAACTGCCGGCATTCGCGTTGGGTGGAGATGTCGCGACCCTGACCGCCATCGCCAATGATTATTCCTACGACGAGATTTACGCCAAACAAGTTCGGGCGCTCGGCCAATCGGGCGACGCGTTGCTCGCGATATCCACCAGCGGAAATTCACGCAATATTCTGCAGGCGGTCGCCGCTGCCCATGACCGCGCCATGTCTGTTATCGCCCTGACTGGAAACGACGGCGGGAATCTCAGTCGCATGCTGTCGGATGACGACGTGGAAATCTGCGTCGCATCGACCGTGAC
>JAYZWP010000020.1:0-3043 GCA_036142245.1 Pseudomonadota bacterium
GGCGGTCTGGCGCTCCGAGATCATCGTGGTGCGAGGCAGGGATGGGCAGGTGCGTGCTTTTCATAACGTGTGTCGTCATCGCGGCATGAAACTCGTGCGCTGCGAGGTGGATGTCAACCCCCATTCCCGGCGTGGCAACCGGCATGTGTTCATGTGTCCGTTTCATGGCTGGACCTACGATCTGGACGGCAGGCTCCGGCCGCTGATGGGGCAGGAGTACTTCCCGGAACTCGACCGGGATGCGGCCGGCATGATCCCGGTCACTCTGGATATCTGGAACGGCTTCGTGTTCGTCAATTACCAGGCGCAGCCGGAACAGACGCTGCGGGAACACCTGGGTGGGCTGGCGAGCGACCTGGATGATTATCCGTTTGACGAGTGCGCTCACATCGCCCGGTATACCGCCCGGGTCAAGGCGAACTGGAAGACCGCCATCGACGCGTTTCATGAGTCCTATCACGCCTGCACCCTGCACGGCCGTTCCATTCCCGACTGCGGTCAGACCCCGGAGTACGCCGTGCCCGGTTCGGCGCGCGTGTACGGTCCGCACCACTCGCTGTCGATGTGGGCAAACCCGAAGCATCAACCGACCCCTGCCGAAATGGTGGCCTGGAAATACGGCATGTCCTTCGCGCCCGGTGAAGCCCTGCAGATGGGCGGCGTGAACCCGAGCGGAGACGACAACTGGTGGTTCGACATCAACGTCTTCTTTCCGAATTTCTTCGTCGATGTCGGACCGGGTTGGTATTTCACCTATAACTTCTGGCCGGTGGCCGTGGATGAGATCGTCTGGTGCATGGATATCTACCAGAAAGCCCCCGCCCGACCGAGCCAACGCATCGCCCAGGAACACACCAAGGTGTTGCTGCGCGACATCCTGTACGAGGATCTCAGCACCCTGGAGGCGACTCAGGAGATGCTGGCGTCTGGTGTCATCGGGGAGATGCTGGTCTCCCCGGAGTTGGAGGTCGCCGTGCGCCACCAACACGCCACGGTAATGCAGTGGGTGACGCAGGGGTGATTGACGTGACCAGGGCGCTGCCGGAAACCTTCGCCGATCTGGCGCCGTTCGCTGACAAATGGGTCAAGGAGACGGAACGGGAACGCCACGGCGAACGACTGGCGAGCAGCCCCGAGGAGCTGCGGGCCTTTTACGACGCGATGCTGCCGCGCATGGAGGCGGTCTGTGATTACCTGGATCAGTTCCCGGTGGACGCCTTGCCGGAGCCCGAGCGCCGTCTTATGGCCCTGGGACTCTCCTTCATGGAGGTCTGCATGGCCGTGGAGATGTTCAATGATTCGCCCCGGGTACCTTTCGGTTTCGCCACGGACCGTTTCGAGGTCCATTTTTAGCAGCCTGTCGCCGTGTCCGAGGCTCTCGGTGCGGCGTGCTCGGTGGCCGAGCAATCGTGTGACGAAACTCTTCCATCGTGCTCCGCGTCAGCCGCGAAGGACGGGTCCCGTCGCAGTTGGGCGCGTTGCTCATTGCCGGGGATTCCCTTACCCTTGACTCACCGGCCGCTGCGGTAAATCAGCGCTCGCGAGCCGCCTCGATGGTCCGGGGAGGGGAGAATGAATAAGCCAGCCGAGTTGCCGCGCATGCGGATCACCACCGGCACGCCGCCGATGGGCAGCGGGCCGATACCCGCGTCGCTCTACACCGATGCGGCACAGTTCGAGCGGGAGCGGGAAGGACTGTTCCGAGGTGTCTGGCTGGAACTGGCTCGGGAGGAGTTGCTGCCGAGTCCCGGCGATTATCTGGTGGTGCCGCTGGAGATCCTCAACACGGAGGTGATCCTGGTGCGCGGCCGGGACGGTACGGTGCGCGCTTTCCATAACGTCTGTACCCACCGCGGCAACCGGGTGACGCGGGACTGCGCCGGCAACACCCGCAACTTCGTCTGTGGCTACCACGGCTGGACTTTCGACACGGAGGGAAACCTGAAATCCCTGCCGGGCGAGGCCTATTTTCCGGATGCCAAACGGGAACAACTGGGTTTGCAAGCGTTGGCTTGCGACATCTGGGACGGCTTCATCTACGTCAACAGTGACCCGCAGCCCGCCAAAAGCCTGCGCGCCTATCTCGGCACTCTGGCGGACGACATGGAGGGTTATCCGTTCTCGACCTGTCAGCACATCGCCCGCTACGACGCCACCGTGAACGTCAACTGGAAAGCCTTCACCGACGCGTTTCGCGAGGGTTATCACGTCGCCATGGTGCACGGCCAGTCGATTCCCGATTCCATGAATTCTCCGGCCAATCCGCAGGGTATGCCCAACTCCTGCCGTTTCCACGGACCGCATTTCGCCATGTCCACCTGGGGCAACCCGGCACATAAGCCGACCCCGTCGGAGGCGCTGGCGTGGCAGTACGGCATGACCTTTACCCCGGGGGAGCAGTTGCCGTGGCGGGGCATCAACCCCAGCGGGGACGATGTCTGGTGGTTCGACATGAACATGACCTTTCCCAACTTCTGGGTGGCGCTGGGACCGGGCTGGTACTTCACCTACAACTTCTGGCCGATCGCTGTGGATCGGACCCGCTGGACCATGAATATCTACCAGATGAAGGCGGCGGACATCGCCCAGCGCATCGCCCAGGAACACACCAAGTGCATGCTGCGCGACCTGCTCTACGAAGACCTGAGCACGCTGGAGAGCACCCAGCGCGGCATGGCGTCCGGTGTCATTCAGGCGTTGCAGATCAGTGACGAGTTGGAGATCTCCATTCGCCATCAACACTGGGCGGTGGAGCAGGCCCTGGAGGGCAAGCTATGACCAAACCGCTGCCGCAGGCGTTTGCCGACCTCACCCCGTTCACCGACCGCTGGTGCCTGGCAACCGAGCGTGAACGCCACACTTGCCGGTTGACCAGCGACTTTGCCGATCTGGAGGCGCTCTACAATGCGTTACTCCCGCGGATGGAGTCGCTTGTGGCGCATCTGCGCGCGTTCGACCAGGACAATCTGCCGGAACCGGAGTACAACCTGTTTCTGTTGGCACTGTGCTTCATGGAGGTGTCGTTGGCAGTGGAGGCGCACGG
>JAYZWP010000021.1:0-5027 GCA_036142245.1 Pseudomonadota bacterium
CAAAATCGGTACTTCCAGTTGACTCATCAGCTTGAGATTTTCCGCGATGGCGGCGCTCTGCCCGCGTTCCTCGGCATCGATGCCAGGATAAGCCCCCGGCGTATCGATGAATGTCACCACCGGCAAGTCGAACCGTTCGGCCAGCCGCATCAGCCGCATCGCCTTGCGGTACCCTTCGGGCCGGGGCATGCCGAAATTGCGGCGGATCTTCTCGGCGGTATCCCGCCCCTTCTGGTGGCCGATCACCATCACCGGCGCACCCTCAAATCGCGCCACACCGCCGACCAGCGCTTCGTCATCGGCGAAGGCACGATCGCCATGCAGTTCCTGAAACCCGCTGAAGAGCCGGTCCACATAGTCCAACGTATAGGGGCGATCCGGATGCCGGGCCACCTGGGACACCTGCCAGGGGGTCAGCTTGGCGAAGATGCCCACTTTCAGCGCGTCGCATTTTGCCTGTAACCGCTCGATCTCCTCGCCCAGATTGACACTTCCGTCCCGGGCGGAGTGTTTCAAATCCTCGATCCGAGCCTCCAGCTCCGCGATGGGCCGTTCAAAATCCAGAAAGTTCATCTGCCTCCGCCATTGATTCCATCAGCCGCTCGCGGCGGAAAGGTGGCGTAACGAACGTTCGCCACCTGCACACCATCCAACGCCCCGAGGTCGTGCAGCAACGCGTCATTCAGAAAGACGCGCCACCGCTGCTCAGTGCGCAGCGGCGCTTCCGCCTGACCGTTGCAGATCGTGAGACGAACCGCGCACTCGCCACCCCGACTGGCATCGAGGAGGGCACCCAATCGATCTACCGTACTAGTGCACATTCTGCCCACATCGAGCCGCAGCTCCAATCCGTTGGCGAACTGCCCGCGCGCCTGCGCGGGCGACCAGGCGCCCTCGGCAACCAGTTTGCAGCCCCCGGTGTAGCGATCGGTTTCAACCGCTCCTGCGACCACGACCGGTGCGTTCTTCACGACCGCCTCGCGGCACTGGGTGTAGACCCCATCGGACAGTGTCACCTCGAGGCTGGCCGTCTCATCTTCCAGGGTCAGGAAAACGATATTCCTGCGGCTGACGACCCGCACCGCGACCACCAGCCCCGCCGCACGGACCCGTTGACCGATCCGTCCTCCCAGTTCCGCCAGGGAGTGGTCCACCAAGCCGGCCAGGTCGCGGCGATAGCTGGTCATCGGGTGACCACTCAGGAACAGCCCGAGCGCCTCGTGTTCGGCCGCCAGTTTTTCCAGACCGGACCATTTCGGCACGCGGACGGGACGCAGCGACTGTTCCGGCTGCTGCCGGGGCGAACCGAACAGGTCGGTCTGCCCCGCCGCGGCGTCCCGCGAATGGCGTGCCGCCATTTCCAGCGTCCGCGGCAGAGCGGCCAGCAGCTGTTCCCGCTGAGCTTCCAGTTCGTCAAAAGCGCCCGCCTTGACCAGCGCCTCCAGAGCACGGCGGTTGATCCGCTGCAGATCCAGGCTCTGACACAGATCGAGCAGATCGCTGAAGGGACCGTGTTCGGCCCGCCGTTCAATGATGTGCTCAACGACACCGGCGCCGACCCCTTTGAGCGCACCCAGCCCGTAACGTATGCCCCCCGCCGGCTCTACGGTGAACCGATACTCGCTGCGGTTGATATCGGGCGGCAGAACCTCCAGGCCAAGGCGCCGGCACTCCGCCACCAGACCAATCAACTTGTCGGTGTTGTCCAGATCCGCCGACAGCACCGCCGCCATGAACTGTGCCGGATACAGCGCCTTGAGCCAGGCAGTCTGATAGGAGACCAGCGCGTACGCGGCTGAATGGGACTTGTTGAATCCGTAGCCGGCAAATTTCTCCATCAGATCGAAGATTTCCGCCGCCTTCTCGTCCGGTACGTCTCGCTCGCGCGCTCCGGCCAGGAAGACCTCGCGCTGGCGCGCCATCTCCTCGGGCTTCTTCTTGCCCATCGCGCGGCGCAGCAGATCAGCCTGTCCGAGAGAATAGCCCGCCAGCACCTGGGCGATCTGCATCACCTGTTCCTGGTAGAGGATGACCCCATAGGTACCCTTCAGCACCGGCTCGAGCCGCGGTTCCAGATAATCGATGGTGGCGTTGCCCTGCTTGCGGGCAATGAAGTCGTCCACCATTCCGGACTGCAGGGGCCCCGGCCGGTAGAGGGCGACCAGGGCCACGATATCCTCGAAGCAGTCCGGCTTAAGACGTCGGATCAGGTCCCGAATACCGCGGGATTCCAGCTGGAAAATCGCGGTGGTCTCACCGCTTTGCAACAGCTGAAACGCCCGTGGCTCATCCATGGGGATGGCGTCGATATCCAGTTCCGCCTGCTCCGGCACCATCTGCCGGATCATGGTGACAGCCCAGTCGATGATGGTGAGGGTGCGCAGCCCGAGAAAGTCGAACTTCACCAGACCGATCGCTTCGGCATCGTCCTTATCGAATTGCGTCACGGCGGAACCGCCGCGGGATTCACAGAACAGCGGAGCAAAGGCGGTGAGGGGCTGCGGCGCGATCACCACGCCCCCGGCGTGCTTTCCGGCATTGCGGGCCAGTCCTTCCAGGGAGCGGGCCAGATCGATCAATTCCCGTACATCGTCCTCGTCCCGATAGCGCTGTTGCAGTTCGGAGCCTTCGGTCAATGCTTTTTCGAGGGTCATGCCGATCTCGAAGGGGACCAGTTTCGCCACCGAATCGACAAAGCCGTACGGCATCCCCAGCACGCGCCCGGCGTCGCGCACCACCGCCTTGGCCGCCATGGTGCCGTAGGTGATGATCTGGGAAACCCGCTCCCTGCCGTAACGGTGGGCGACGTAGTCGATCACCTGGTCGCGCCGCTCCATGCAGAAATCGACGTCGAAGTCAGGCAGCGACACCCGCTCTGGGTTCAGAAACCGCTCGAACAGCAGATCGTGCTCGATGGGATCCAGACGGGTGATACCCAAAGCGAAAGCGACCAGCGAACCGGCACCGGAACCACGCCCCGGGCCGACGGGTATGCCGTTCTGCCGGGCCCAGCGGATGAAATCGGCGACGATGAGGAAGTACCCGGCGAACCCCATGGCAGCGATAGTCTCGAGTTCGCTGTTCAGGCGGGTCTCATAATCCTCCCGGCGGGCCTCGAAGCGCCGCGAACCCGCCAGTTCGCGCTGCATCCCGGCGCGTGCCTGAGCGATCAGATAGTCGTCCACACCGGAACCGTCCGGCGGGCTGAAATCCGGCAGGTGTGACTGACCGAGTTCCAGCGCGAAGTTACAACGCTGCGCGATCGCGACGCTGTTATCCAGCGCCTCGGGCAGATCCCTGAACAGCTCCGCCATCTCGGCGGCGGAACGCAAATACTGCGTCGCGGCGTAGTTGCGGGCGCGGCGCGGATCAGCCAGGGTGCTGCCTTGCTGGATGCAGACGCGGGCCTCGTGGACCTCGAAATCCTCCGGGTTCAGAAAGCGCACGGCGTTGGTGGCCACCACCGGCAGTGCGCACTGCGACGCCACATCCAAAGCGGCGTCGACACGCGCCTGCTGTCCCTCCCGACCAGTGCGCTGCAACTCCACGTAGTAGGCATCCGGAAACAGCGCCTGACAGTGGCGGGCAAGAGCGATCGCCTTATCGCGGCCACTGGCCAAGGCGGCGACCAACGGCCCCGCATCGGCGCCGGACAGGGCGATCAGACCCGCGCCGTGCCCCTGCAACCAATCCCACTGGATATGCGGAATGCCGTTGTGCTGCCCGGACAGGTAGCTCTCGCTCAGCAAATGACACAGATTCTGGTAGCCGGTGAGATTCCGCACCAGCAGCGTCATGGCACCGGCAGGAAGTTCACGACTTGCGGCGACGCTCACTTCGGCGCCGATGATCGGCTTGATGCCGGCCGCGGTGGCACCGCGAAAAAACTTCACCAGCGCGAACAGGTTGGAAAAATCGGTGACCGCCACCGCCGGCATGCCCCGATCCCGAACCGCATCGACCAACTGGCCGATCCGGATCACACTGTCCACCAGGGAAAACTCGGTGTGCAAATTCAGGTGGACAAATTGCGCCGGCCGCGGCGCCGGCGCGGCCACTTCCCGGGGTAGCGCGCTCACCGCGCGTCAGCCTCGCACAGACGCCGCACCGGGCCGAAACTGCGGCGATGCAGTTCGCTGGGCCCGAACCGCTCCAGCGCGTCGAGATGTACCCGCGTCGGATAGCCCATGTGCCGGTCGAAGTGATACTCCGGCAAGCGCTGGTGCCACAACAGCATCTCCTCGTCCCGGGCTACCTTGGCCAGGATCGATGCAGCAGCTATGACGGGCTCCCGTGCGTCCCCGCCGACGATCGCCTCGGCGCCCGCGAGGGTGTCCGGCACCCGGTTGCCGTCGATCAAATAGCGGTCCACTGCCTGGCCCAGGGAGGTGGCGGCCCGCGTCATGGCGAGGAGCGTCGCCTCCAGGATGTTGATTTCATCGATCTCCCACACCTCCGCACGGCCGATCGCCCAGCCGCGCGCCCGCTCCTTGATGCGTTGCGCCAGCAACCGTCGGCGCGGCGCCGTAAGCCGCTTCGAATCCCGAACGCCTTCCAGACAACCGGGCGTCGGGATCACCACCGCAGCGATCACCGGCCCCGCGATCGGCCCCCGGCCTGCCTCGTCGATGCCCGCCACACAGACCGACGCGCGCCATTCAGAGTACCTCAAGGACCACCTCCGCCGCGGTGATGTCACCCGCCAACTGTGAGCGCAGTCGCTCGAATTGGGTCACAGCAGCCGGGACCGTGCGCGGATCGCGAAACCAGTCCTCCACGGCCTGTGCCAGCGCCGCCGGCGTGGCCGCATGCTGCAACAGTTCCGGCACCAGAAGCTCCCCGGCAAGCAGATTCGGTAGCGCGAAATAGGGGGTGCGGACCAGCCGTCGGGCGATCTGATAGGTCACCGGGGCGAGCCGGTAGGCAACCACCATCGGTCGCCCGACCAGCATGGTTTCCAGGGTGGCGGTGCCCGACGCCGTCAGAACCGCATCGGCGGCCGCGATGCAGTCCAGCGCCTGGCCGTC
>JAYZWP010000022.1:0-6688 GCA_036142245.1 Pseudomonadota bacterium
ACGCCAAAGCCGTTTCGCAGTACCGCGAGGACGGCAGGTTGCGTCATTTCCTCGATACCGACGGGTTATCCCGGGAGACTTTGCTGGAGATCTTCGACGTCGCCGATTCGCTTGTCGGAGTCAGCCAGCGTTCGGTGAAAAAGGTGCCACTGCTGCGCGGGCGTACCATCGTGTTGCTGTTCTTCGAGCCATCCACCCGGACGCGCACCACCTTTGAGATCGCTGCCAAGCGATTGTCCGCCGACGTGATAACGGTCAACGTGGCCACCTCCGCGACGCGCAAGGGGGAGAGCCTGCTCGATACCATCCACACCCTGCAGGCGATGCAGACCGACATGTTCGTGGTGCGTCACGCCGATACCGGAGCAGCGCACCTGATCGCGTCTCAGGTGGCGGATCATGTGGCGGTCGTGAATGCCGGGGACGGCTGTCATGCGCACCCCACCCAGGCGTTGCTGGACATGTACACCGTGCGGCGCGCAGGCCTGGAATTCAACAACCTGCGGGTCGCCATCGTCGGTGATCTGCTGCACTCCCGGGTCGCCCGCTCCCAGATCCACGCTCTGCGCACCCTCGGGGTAGGCGATATCCGTGTGGTGGGACCCCGCACTCTGGTGCCGGACAGTTTTGCGGCCCTGGGAACCCGGGTCGTACGGGACCTGCGTGAGGGGCTTGCCGACGTCGACCTGGTGATGATGCTGCGTCTGCAGCGTGAGCGCATGGCCAGTGGTTTTCTGCCCAGCGACCGGGAGTACTTCGAGCAGTGGGGGCTGACCCGGGACAAGCTGGCGGTGGCGTCCAGGCGGGTGCTGGTGACTCACCCGGGTCCCATCAACCGGGGGGTGGAGATCGATTCGGCCGTGGCCGACGGGCCCAGTTCGCTGATTCTGCCCCAGGTATCGAACGGTATCGCCATCCGGATGGCGGTGCTGGCACTCACCATGCAGACCCAGGCGAAGCGCTCCCGGAGTCGGCGCTGATGGCGAAGATCGTACTGCGGGCTGGCCGTGTCCTCGATCCGGCCGCAGGCGTGGATCGCCGCGTCGATCTGTTCGTGGCGGGCAATCGGATAGCCGCCCTGGGTCGCGCGCCGACCGGTTTCAAGACCGCCACGGAAATCGACGTGACCGACCAGGTAATCTGTCCGGGATTCGTCGATCTGCGGGCACGGTTACGGGAACCGGGCGAGGAGTTCAAAGCAACCATGGCGAGCGAACTGCGCGCCGCCGTGGCGGGTGGTTTCACCACGGTGGTCTGCGCGCCGGACACCGATCCGCCGATCGACACCCCGGCCACGGTGAGCCTGGTGCGGGAGCGGGCCGCTTCCCAGGGATTGGCTCGGGTGCTGCCCCTTGGCGCGATGATTCGCGCCGGAGATGGGGTGCGGCTCAGCGAGATGGCGGCGCTGCGCGCGGCGGGGGTGGTGGGCATGGCGCCGGGCAGGGATGGGGTCGACGCGCTGGTCATGCGTCGGGCGATGGAATATGCGGCGAGCTTCGGCATGCCGGTGGTGGTGCGACCCGAGGAGGCCGCGCTCGCCGCCGGGGGGTGCATGCACGAGGGGGAGCTGAGTACCCGGCTCGGGTTGCCGGGCATCCCGGCGGAGGCGGAATCCATCGCCGTGCAGCGGGAAGTCGCGCTGGCCCGCCTCACCGGTGCGCGGCTGCATCTGGGGCCGCTATCGGCACGCCAAAGTCTCGCTCCGCTGGCCGCGGCCCGCGCCGAGAAGCTGCCGGTGACGGCGGACGTGGCGGCCCATCAGCTGGTGATGACGGAGCAGGCGGTGGCGGGTTTCGATGCCAATTGTCATCTGCGCCCACCCCTGCGCGGTGCGGAGGATCGAGACGCGCTTCGTCTGGCACTGGCGGAGGGGGTGATCGACGCCATTTGCAGCGACCACCAGCCCCACGAGATCGATGCCAAATCCGAGCCTTTCGCCCGCACCGAGCCTGGAATCAGCAGCTTCGAGACCGTTCTGCCGCTGGTATTGAAACTAGTGCGGGAGCAGGCGCTGGATTTGTCCCGGGCCGTGGAGCTGTTGACCACCGGCCCGGCGCGGGTGCTGGGCATTGAGGCAGGCACCCTGGCGAGCGATGCGGTGGCGGATATCTGCGTTTTCGATCCGCTGGCGCTTTGGCGTATCGGGGAGGGCGCCTGGTTCAGTGCCGGATTGAACACCCCTTTCCGGGGCGAGGAGCTGATCGGCCGGGTGACCCAGGTGCTGGTGGACGGGCGCAGGGTCTACCGGCGTACGGGCCGCTCCGGCCGCCATCTGTCGCGAGCCGCGCGATGAGCGGCAGCGATGCGTTGCCGGGAACGGCCAGCATCTTCACCGCCGACGCGGAGGTCCTGTACCGCTCTGATTTCGCGGCGCAGCAGGTTGTCCTGCGCCTGCAGAGTCCGGCCATCGCGCGCGTAGCGCAGCCAGGCAGTTTCGTGCATGTCCGGTGTGCCGAGCACCTACCGATGCGGCGACCGCTGTCCATCATGCGGGCGGCCGCGGACGACGGCTGGATCGAACTGCTTTTCCGGGTGGTCGGCCGCGGTACGGCGGCGCTGGCGGGCGTGTCGCCGGGAGACCGGATCAGTCTGCTGGGCCCCATCGGTCAAG
The DNA here is from genome assembly GCA_036142245.1 of Pseudomonadota bacterium. Lineage (GTDB taxonomy): Bacteria > Pseudomonadota > Gammaproteobacteria > Immundisolibacterales > Immundisolibacteraceae > JAYZWP01. The sequence continues at coordinate 2,612 of JAYZWP010000022.1, forward strand.
GGTTCGCCGACCCGGCACCGGACACACGGCCGGTGCTGATTGGCGGTGGCGTGGGGATCCCGCCGATGGTTTTTCTGGCGCAACGGCTGCGTCGCCGGGCTCACCGACCGATCGTTCTGCTTGGCTCCCAGGTCCCGTTTCCGTTCGACGTGGTGCCCTCCGGACATCTACTCGACGGGGTTCCGCAAGGGACCATCGCGAGCATGGCGCTGCTGGATGACTGGGGCGTGCCGTGCCGGCTCGCCTCGGAGAACGATTTTCCCGGCTGCTACCCGGGTTATGTCACGGACCTGGCCGGCGATTGGCTGGACAATCTCGACCGCGAGGCGCGGGGTGCTGTCCGTCTCTACGCCTGCGGCCCGGCGGGGATGCTCGAGGCGGTCGCAAGTCTGGCTGGGCGATTTGAGCTGGAGGCTGATCTGTGTCTCGAGGAATTCATGGCCTGCGGGGTAGGCGGCTGCGCGGGATGCGTGGTAAAGGTAGCCTCTCCCGAGGGCCCGGCAATGCGGCGGGTCTGCGTGGACGGTCCGGTGTTTCCCGCCCGGGCGGTCGACCCGGAACATTTCGCGCAGCGGGCTGATTAAGTTCGGTCCCCGCTGCGCGCCATCAACGGAGGATCAGACATGGCGATTCAGGGACGCGACATTACGCTGAAAGGACCCGACGGCGAGTTTTCCGCCTACGGGGTAATGCCCGCAGGGGCCACGGCCGGAGTGGTGGTGATTCAGGAGATTTTCGGTGTCAATCACCATATCCGTTCCGTGACGGAGCGGATCGCCGCGGCCGGTTATGCCGCGCTCGCGCCGGATATATTTCACGCCCAGCAGGCAGGCGTTCAGCTCGGTTACAACGAGCAAGACGTCCAGACCGGTTTCGGGTTGATGCAGGGTCTCGACATGGATGCCGCCGTGCAGGATATCGGCGTCTGTATCGACTTTCTGCGCGACCAGACCGGCGACAAGGTCGGGGTGACGGGCTTTTGCATGGGCGGCCGGCTGACCTATCTGGCCGCGGCGAACCTGTCGCCGGATGCCGTCGCGGCCTACTATGGCGGTGGTATCGCGAGCCAGCTCGACCAGGCCGCGTCGATCAGTTGCCCGATCCTGTTCCATTTCGGCGAACGCGATGCCCACATCCCGATGAACGATGTGGAGAAGATCCGGGCAGCGGTCTCGGGCCTGGCGGATGCCACGGTGCACACCTACGACGCCGATCACGGCTTTCATTGTGATGAAAGAGGCAGCTACGACGCCGATGCCGCGAAGCTCGCCTGGTCTCGGACCCTGGCGTTTTTCGAGCAGCACCTGGGGCGCTGAGCCTGGATGAGGCGGCGCGGCAGGCCGATGTCGGGTCGCGCTGTCATATTTTCTTAACGTCGCGGAAACATACTCGCGCCACCATGGCGGGGCGAATACTCATAGTCGATGACGAGCCGGCGATCTGCGAGATGATCGGTTTCACGCTTGCTGGCGCCGGATTCGAATACGACACGGCTGCCAGCGCCAACGAAGCCGAGCGCAAGATCGCCGACCGACCGCCTGACATGATCCTGCTGGACTGGATGATGCCGGGGCCCAACGGCGTCGAGTTGGCGCGCCGGCTCTCCAAGAATTCGTCCCTGCGGGAAATCCCCATCATCATGCTCACCGCGAAGGACGATGAGCGCGACATGCTGACCGGTTTTGGTGCAGGGGTGGACGACTACGTCACCAAGCCCTTTTCCCCCCCTGAATTGATGGCGCGCATCCGGGCCGTGATGCGGCGCGCGGTGCCCCATGCCACCGGGGAGATGCTGCGGGTCAGCGGACTGGCGCTGGATCCGGTGGGTCATCGGGTCGAGGCGGACGGCGAAGAGCTGAAATTGGGGCCGACGGAGTTCCGGCTGCTGCAGTTCTTCATGTCCCACGCTGAACGCGTCTACAACCGCACGCAGCTCATCGACCTGGTCTGGGGGCCCGGTGTGTACATCGAGGAGCGCACCGTGGACGTGCATATCCGGCGGCTGCGCGAGGCGTTGGCGAAGGGTGGTTATGACCGTATGATTCAGACTGTCCGCGGGGCGGGGTACCGTTTCTCGAACAGGGACTGATAGTTGCCGCGCAGCTGGTTAACGGAAATCTTTCTGCTTCTCGGCGCGTTACTGAGCGCGCTGCTGCTCAGCGCCCTTTACCGGGCGTTGGGCCTCGTGCCGATTGCGCTGTTCGTTGCTTGGCATGGCTACAATCTGCAGCGGTTGTGCCGGGTGCTGGCCGACTCGGATGCCGACGTTCCCCAGGGCATCGGTCTGTGGGGCGACGCTCTTGAGCTGATCTACCGCAACCGCCGGCAGATGGAGCGGCGGCTGCAGAAACTGAAGCGGCGCGTCCGGCGCTTCGAGGAGTCCAGCGCGGCACTGCCGGAGGGGGCCGTTGCGCTGAACGGGAGCGGCGAGATCGAGTGGCTTAATGGCGCCGCTGCGGAGTTGCTGGGGCTCGAGATATCGCGCGATATCGGGCAACGCATCACCAACGTCGTCAGAAGCCCGGCGTTCATCAGCTACTTCGAGGCCCCGGAACGGCCGCGCGGGGTCGAATTCGGCAGTCCTGATGACGATCGGCGCGTGCTCTACTGCCAGATGGTGACCTACCGCAAGAACCGCTCGATCCTGGTGATCCGCGACGTCAGCGAGATGCGGCGTCTGGCAGAGATGCGGCGTGACTTCATTGCCAATGCTTCCCATGAGCTGCGCACGCCGCTGACGGTTATCAAGGGATTTCTGGAAAACATGGATATGGCGCGCGGTCAGTTTCCGGAGACCTGGCACCGCCCGCTGGAGTCGATGCGCCAACAGGCCGACCGCATGCTCACGATCATCACCGACATGCTCTCGTTGGCCCGGCTGGAGAGCCGCGGCGACGCGGTGCGCGCCGCGCCGGTCGACGTGGTCGTGCTGCTGCGGGAGGCGGTGGAGTCCGCCCAGGGTCTCGGCGGGAACCGCTGCGATGTGGAACTCACGGCCGATGAGGCCTGGTTGTTGGGCGATGAGCAGACGCTGCGTAGCATCGTGACCAATCTGGTACAGAACGCCGTCGTCCACAACCCGGTCGGGGTATCTGTTCGGGTGGCGTGGCGGCGGCGCCCGGACGGCGCAGCGGACCTGGTGGTGCGCGACAACGGTCAGGGCATCGCGCCGGAGCATCTGGATCGCCTGACGGAGCGGTTCTACCGGGTCGACGCGGGCCGCTCCCGGGCCGCCGGAGGGACCGGGCTGGGGCTCGCCATCGTCAAACACGCGCTGTCCAGATATGGCTCCCATCTGGAGGTGAAAAGCGAGATCGGTCACGGCAGCACCTTCAGCTGCCGCTTCCCCGCCGAACATGTGATAGAGCCGCTGCGCCGCAGTGCCTGAGCGACCGCCGCGGCGCGCGGGGGCTCTGTAACAAAACCGTCACCTAACTGTCACATCATGGACGCCTCGGCGGCGCAAGCTGTGCCGATTGGCGAAATCCCGTATCCACGGGATTTTCTCGAAAGTTTCAGGAGAGAGTTCTGGTATGAAATTCAAGCAGATTCTTGCTGCCGGCGTGGTGGCGGCGGCGCCGCTGGCGGGCCACAGCGTGGAAATCGCGGCCGATATTCCGATGTACGCTCCGGCGAGCGGAGTTTCCGGCAACCTGTCCAGCGTCGGGTCGGACACCCTCGCCAATCTGATGACCCTCTGGGCCGAGGAATTCAAGAAACATTACCCGAACGTCAATATCCAGATTCAGGCCGCCGGGTCCTCCACCGCGCCGCCGGCGCTGACCGAAGGTACCTCCAATCTCGGTCCGATGAGCCGCATGATGAAGGACAACGAGGTGGAAGCGTTCGAGAAGCGATACGGCTACAAGCCGACTCCGGTACGGGTGGCGATCGATGCGCTGGCGGTTTACGTCCATAAGGACAACCCCATAAAGGGTATGAGCATTCCTGAAGTGGATGCGGTGTTCTCGTCGACCCGCAAGTGCGGTCATTCCGAAGACATCCGGCAGTGGTCGCAGCTCGGGCTGTCCGGTGAGTGGGAAGGACGTTTCACCCAGTTGTTCGGTCGAAATTCGG
>JAYZWP010000023.1:0-4291 GCA_036142245.1 Pseudomonadota bacterium
GGTTCGTCCATCATCACCAGGCGCGGCCTGGCCAGCAGCACCCGCGCCATCGCCACCCGCTGGCGCTCGCCGCCGGACAACGCATGCACACGACGCCCGAGCAGGCTTTCCACATCCAGGGCACGAACCACCGTCCGTGGCTGCGGCCCTTCCCCGGCGGTCCTTTTTCCGCGCCGTTCGGCATACCGCAGATTGCCGCCCACGCTCAAATGCGGAAACAACCGGGCGTCCTGAAACACCAACCCGAGGCGTCGCCGGTGAGGCGCCACCCACACCCTTTCGGCGTCATCCTGAAAAACTTCCCCGCCGAGCGCCAGGCGGCCACGAACCTCCCGTTCCAGACCACCCAGGCAGCGCAGCAACGTGCTTTTCCCGCTACCCGAAGCACCCATCACCGCCGTGATTCCCGTCAGCTCCAACTGCTGCTCGAAATCCAGGGTGAAATCCGCGAAGCGCACGGAGAGCCGCGCCTGCAGCCGCATCATCCGCCCGCGACCGGAAAGCGCCGGTTCAAAACATAAACCAGCAACAGCACCGCGAAGGAGAACAACAACAACCCGGCCGACAGCCAGTGCGCTACCGCATAGTTCATGGTCTCCACCTGCTCGTACACCGCGATCGAGACAACCCGGGTTCGCCCGGGAATGTTCCCGCCCACCATCAGCACCACCCCGAACTCGCCGAGGGTGTGGGCAAATCCCAGCACCAGCGCCGTGACGTACCCGCGCAGAGCCAGAGGACTGGCGACCGAGAAAAACCGGTCAAGCGGTCCGGCGCCGAGCATCGCCGCGGCCTCCAGCGGCGCGCGGCCCGCGCCCTCGAACGCGGTCTGCAGTGGCTGCACCACGAACGGCAGTGAGTAGAGGGCCGACGCCACCACCAACCCGGTGAAGGAAAAGGTTAGCGTGTCGCCGGTAAGGCGCAGAAACGCCGCCCCGAGAGGAGCCTGCGGCGCGAACAGCACCAGCAGGTAAAACCCGAGCACCGTGGGCGGCAACACCAGAGGCAGCGCCGTTGCCGCCTCGATCAGCGGCTTGGCCCGTGCCCGGGTGTGCGCTAACCACCACGCCAACGGCGTACCGATCAGCAGCAGCAGCGCCACCGTGACCCCCGCCAATCGCAGCGTCAGCCAGACCGGCCCGAGATCAATCGCTGCCATGGGAAGGAGTCGGTGTCTGATCCGGGACGGTCTGGTATCCGCCGGCGCGGATGATGCCGATCGCCGCGTCGCTGCGCAAAAACCGCAGAAATTCGACCGCCGCGGGATTGCCCGCACCGTGGCGCGTCAAGAGCGCTTCCTGGTCGATGGGGTCGTGCAACGCCGCGGGAATCCGCCAGATACCGCCCGGCCGGGACACCACCAGCGCCTCGGCCAGCAGACCAGCCTGCGCCGCGCCGCTCGCTACCATGGCGAACGCCTGGCCGATATTCTCCGCCCGGGCGACCCGATCTTGCACACTCGTCCAGAGACCCAGGCGCTCAAGCACCTGCCGTGCAGCGAATCCGTAGGGTGCGAGATCGGGATTGGCGATGGCCAACGCGTCGTACTCCTTACTACGCAGGTAAGCCGCGCCGTCACCGTCGGCAAATGCCGCTGCCGGCCGCCAGAGCACCAGCGATCCGCGGGCATAAACGAAGCGCGAACCGGACACACCGAACCCGTCCGCCGCCAACCGCTCCGGCCGCACCCGGTCAGCGGAAAGGAGTACATCGAAGGGGGCGCCGTGGCGGATCTGCGCCGCCAACTTGCCCGACGAACCCAGCACCGCGGTGAGCCGGTGACCGCTCACCGACTCGAACTCCGCTTCAAGGTGCTCCATCACGGGCGCGAAATTGGTGGCGACGGCAACCATCACTTCCCCGGCAGCGACCGTGTGGCAAAGCAACACCCAGAGCGCCGCTCCCCAGAGCGGCCCTCGCGAAAAGACGCACCTTAGCCGCCGCTCAGACACAGCAGTCCAGACCACCCTTCGGGAAAAGCGAGCGGCACAGTTTACCGGGGCACGCTGACCCGACTATCGCGAAAAACCTCCCCGTATGCGTCGCCGTGGCGCCCGGCCCCGGCGAGGTGCTAGATCAGGGCAAAAAAACTAAACGATCGTTTACTTGGCAAACACCGACGCCTATACTTCGCGCCAGCCGCCCCAGGGATGGGCGCCGCAAAAACATTAAGCGCCCCAGGAGAGAGGAGTCATGCGCCGATGACGAAAGTCACTTTCGTGGAATCCGACGGCACCCGCCATGAGGTGGAAGCACGTAACGGCAGACCCTTGATGCACGCCGCCGTGCAGAACGGTGTGCCGGGTATCGATGCCGATTGCGGCGGGCAGTGCATGTGCGCCACCTGTCACGTCATTCTGGACGACGACTGGTACGGCCGGGTCGGCCCGCCGAATAGCGAAGAAGAGGAAATGCTCGCCCCCACTCCGGAGCGCACACCGACCTCGAGGCTCTCCTGTCAGATCACGGTTTCCGACGACCTGGAAGGCATCGTGGTCCAGCTGCCCGAATTCCAGATGTAGCACGCCGCGCCCCGCCGCCGGCAAACCGGGACCGCTCGCACCCGAGGAGGAGTTGCCATGTTAGATGCCGTATCCCGACCCCGCATGGTTGATGCCGATCCCTGGTCGATTCCGCTGGAACAGATCGACGTCAGCCAGGCGGACCTGTACGAGCACGACCTGCACTGGCCTTATTTCGAGCGCCTGCGCAAGGAAGATCCCGTTCACTACTGCGCGGACAGCGACTTCGGCGCCTATTGGTCGGTGACCAAATTCAACGACATCGCGCAGGTAGACCGCCAGCACAAGATTTTTTCGTCAGAACCCACGGTTACCATCAGCGAGCCTCAGGAAGAGATCCCGTTCCAAAGCTTCATCCAGATGGACCCGCCCAAGCACGATGCACAGCGTGCCGCCGTGCAGCCGGTGGTGGCCCCCGCCAACCTGTCGAAACTGGAACCGATCATCCGCCAGCGCGCCGGCGCGATTCTGGACGCGTTGCCGGAGGGTGAAACCTTCGACTGGGTGGATACCGTATCCATTGAACTGACCACTCAGATGCTGGCGACGCTGTTCGATTTCCCGTTTCAGGAGCGGCGCAAACTGACCTACTGGTCAGATATCGCCACCGGAGGCCCGGAACTCGCGGGTTCCAACCTGGTGACCGAGGAAGAGCGCACCGCCGGTCTCATGGAATGCATGCAGGCATTCACCGATCTCTGGCATGAACGGGTCAACGGGACGCCGGGAAACGATCTGATCTCGATGCTGGCGCACTCTGAAAGAACCCGCGACATGATCAATGAACCGATGGAGTTCCTCGGCAACCTGATTCTGCTGATCGTGGGCGGCAATGACACCACGCGCAATTCCATCACCGGCGGTGTGCTGGCGCTCAATCAGTTCCCCGCCGAGTACGACAAATTGCGGGCCAATCCCGACCTCATTCCCAACATGGTGTCGGAAATCATCCGCTGGCAGACACCGGTTTCCAGCATGAGCCGCCGCGTCAAGGAAGACACCGAACTGCGCGGCAGGAAGATTCGCAAGGGCGACAAAGTGGTGATGTGGTACGTATCCGGTAATCGTGATGACGAGGTGATCGAGGACCCCATGGCCTTCAGGATCGACCGGGACCACGCCCGCCACCACCTGTCGTTCGGCTTTGGCCTGCACCGTTGCATGGGCAACCGGCTCGCGGAAATGCAACTGCGCATCGTCTGGGAAGAGATCACCAAACGATTTCATACCGTCGAGGTCACCGGAGCACCGATCCGGAACCGCTCAAACATGATTCGCGGCTACCGGGAACTTCCGGTGCGCCTGCGCCGGCTGTAATCCGCTCACCCGCCTTACCGTAACTGAGTCCGCAATTCTTACCAGGAGGACATCATGCTCGACACCGTAACCCGCCCCCGCATGATCGATCAGGACCCGTGGACGCTGCCGCTGGAGCAGTTCGACGTGAGTCAGCCGGACCTCTACGCGGCCGACAAACAGTGGGACTTCTTTGCACGCCTGCGCCAGGAAGAGCCGGTGCACTACTGCGCCGACAGTGACTTCGGTCCGTTCTGGTCGGTGACCAAGTTCAACCACATCGCGCATGTGGAAAAGAACCACAAGATTTTCTCCTCGGAGCCGGTGATCACCATCGCCGATCTGCCGGAGGAGATCCCCTTCTCCAGCTTCATCCAGAAGGACCCGCCGAAGCACGACGAGCAGCGTGCGGCGGTGCAGCCGCTGGTCGCCCCGGCCAACAAGGCGAAGCTGGAACCCATCATCCGAGAGCG
>JAYZWP010000024.1:0-2742 GCA_036142245.1 Pseudomonadota bacterium
CACCATCGATGGCGGTATAGGTATCCCACTGTCCGGCGGCCGTGTTGACGAAGTAGAGCACCGTGGTGTGCTCGACCCCAAGGGAGTCAAAGATCGTCAGCGACGTGGAGCTGTTATAAGTCAGCGGGTCATTCAAGTCGAAAGGCAGTCCCGGCGGCGTTTCGTTGGCATCGAGGTTCAGGCCGACGGTCACTTCGGTGGTCGCCTGCGGTGCGCTGTCGGCGGTGGAGATTAAAAGATCCGAAACGGTACTGGTGACCTCGCCCGTCGAATCGGGCTGGAACGCCTGCAACCGATCATTGTGCGAGTTGACGACGAACCCGTCCTTGTCGACGTGAAACTGGCCGTTGCGCGAGTAGATCGGGGCGCCGCCATCGGACAACGTAAAGAACCCTCCGCCGTTGATCGCGATGTCGAGCGCCCCATCGGTCGTGACGATGTTGCCCTGATCAAACACCTGGGTGATGCTGCTCAACTGGGTGCCGCGACCCGCGGAGACCTGACCTGCGCCCTCCTGACCCGCACCGACCAGGGCGCTGAATTCAGCTCTGGCGCGCTTGAAGCCGGTGCTGTTGACGTTGGCGATGTTGTTGCTGATGACGGCGAGATCCTGCTCGGCGGCATTGATCCCGGTCAGGGCGATTTCATAGGACATGGCTGAATTACCTTGCGTGTAAGGGGGGAACTGCGGGTTTTCGAAAAATCAGCCAAACTCGACCACTTCGGTCATCGATAGGCTGGCACCACCCCGGACATTGAGAACGGGACCGGCGGCCCCATCCAGCGAAACGCTTTCGACCTGCTGCCAGAGCAGCACGGGTTGCTCCACGGTGCCGCTTCCCAGGGGATAACGCGCCGTGAAGCTGTAGACCCCCGGCGCGACACTGCCGCCGCCGGCGAGCGTGCCGTCCCAGCGGAACGGCACCAGTCCCTGACTCTGGGAGCCCAAGTCGATGGTCGCGACTTCAACACCGGCGCCATCGCGAACCGCGATTTCCAGATCGGTGACGGCGTAACCGAGATCGACCTTTCCGAGCACTTGCGCCGGGCCGTCGATGACGGTCTCCGACACGGGCGCCAGCGCCTGTCTGCCGATCACCGCCGCGGCCTGCAAGACCTGCGTTTGCGCGATGCTGGCCGTTACATCTTCAAGCAGGCGCTGCATCCCCTGAATGCCGTCGACGGAGGTGAACTGCGCGATCTGCCCGAGAAACTCCTTGGAATCGAGTGGCTCCGTCGGGTCCTGGAATCGCAGTTCGGTGGTCAGCAGACGCAGAAAATCCTCTTGCCCGAGAGCGTCTCCGGCAGCGCCTGCGGAGGGCGGAGCACCCAGCCCCAAAGCGCCGATGACATCATTGGTAGTGGCGGTCATAAGAATTCCCTGCCCTCGCTTAATTTCCGAACGACTCGAATACAAACCACGCTGCGCGCACCGAACACCGCACTAACGCCCCAGCTGCAGCGTTTGCAGCATGAGGTCCTTGGCGGTATTGAGCATCTCGGCGTTACCCTGATAACTGCGAGCCGCGGACATCATGTTCGCCATCTCCTCCACCACATTGACATTCGAGCGCTCCACATACCCCGTGGCATCGGCATAGGGGCTGTTCGGGTCGTACACCTTGGGGAGCGGTGACGGGTCCTCCACGATCGCCTCAACCCGGACACCGGCGACGCTTCGATCACCCCGGGCCTGGTCCAGAAACGTACCGAATACCGGCTGGCGCGCCCGATAGGCGCCACCCGTACTGCTGGTGACGCTATCCGCGTTGGCCAGATTGCTGGCGGTGACGTTCAAGCGAACCGATTGCGCCTGCATGGCACTGCCTGCGATGGTGAAAATGCTGTCCATGCTCAATCCCCCCGTACCGCGGCGAGGATCGATTTCACCCGCCCGTCAACGAACCGCAATGCCGCCTGGTAACGGACGGCGTTGGCAGCGAACTCGCCGCGCTCCGTCGCCGCATCGACACTGTTGCCGTCCAGACTGCTCTGCGTGGCTGCGCGGTAGCGCAATGCCGCTGTGCCGGTTTCGCCGCCAAGGGTCATATGACCCGGTCGGCTGACAACCGTATCCAACACCTGCCGGCGTGACTGCTCCTGACCCAGCGCCCGGCGGAAATCGATATCGCGCGCGCGGTAATTGGGGGTATCGGCGTTGGCAAGATTGGTGGCAAGGACATCGGACCGCTTCGCGTAGAGGCTCAATGCCTTCGCGGCGAGTCCCAGACTGGAATCGAGTTCGCCCATCGGTTCACTGCTCCCTGTTGTGCTTCGACCAGGCATAGCAATGAGGATGCCAAAACTCTAAATCCGATAAAAATCAGAGCGTTGGATTCAGCTTCGGGCAGAGAATGGCTTGAACAGCGGCAGAGCACGACCGCCGACCCGGCAGGAGGTTGCCGCTCCGGCATAAAACTCTCCGCTGCGGTTTATCGACCCCGCCGCGGGATTCTTTAATAGGCCACCACAACCCCGGCGGGCGGGCCCGATGCGCAACGCCGACAGCACCCGCGATGGTGGCTGGCATCCTCAGAAAGCAACACCCGGCGAATCCGATACCTGGTGCCGCTGACAATCGCTGTGAGTTACCCTGGCCAAGGCTTCGTTACCGCATCAGCGGCATGAGAATTGCTTTAAATCTACTCAGCAAGCGGGACGACGTTAGATCAAAACCGGAATATCAACCGTATTTCAAATTGTTACGAATGATGGCCGACTGTGGAGCAAACGCCGTTAATC
>JAYZWP010000025.1:0-4466 GCA_036142245.1 Pseudomonadota bacterium
GGCTCTCGATGAGCGGACGCGGGCGGTCATCGCGGTCAACCTTTTCGGCATTCCGGAGCGCATGGCGGAGATTCGCCGGCGCCTGCCGCCCGGGGCGGTGCTGATCGAAGATGCCGCGCAGGCGCTACCCCTGCATCCTCCCGGCTGGTCCGGGGACCTGGTGGTGCTGAGCTTTGGCCGCGGCAAGCCGGTGAGCCTTCTGGGAGGTGGAGCAGTTCTGTGCCGCGACGAGGGGTTGACCCGGGCCTTGCCGCAGCTTCCTGCGGTGCCGGCCAGCACCGTGCGCTTTCGGCTTCGCGCCGCGCTCTACAACCTCCTCACCCGGCCCCGCTGCTACTGGCTTCCCGCGCTGCTGCCGCTCGGGCTGGGGGAAACGCGCTACCGGCCGCTCGGCGCCGTTCAGGGAACGCCGCGGCCGGCACTGCGCGCACTTCCGGCCAACCTTGCGGCGCGAAGAACCGCCGAGTCGATCGCCTACCCGGAACTGATCACGACGGCGCTGGCGAAACTCATCCACGGCGGTGGGGTGGATCTGCCCGGGCAGCTGGGCGTTTCCACGTCGACACTGCTGCGCTATCCCCTGCTGGCGGCGGACGAGGCGCAACGCGACCGCCTGCTGACCGCGCTGAACGACGCCGGTCTCGGGGCGACCTCCCTTTATGGGAAGATTCTCCCGGAGATCGACACAGTGCCCGGCGAATCCTCTCCGGCTGGCGACTACCCGCACGCGCGGGCGTTCGCTGCACGTCTGCTTACTCTGCCGCTGCACAACCGGGTTACGCCGGCCGCCGCTGCCCGCATCGGTGCGGTCATCGAACGGGTCGTGCCACCACAGCCACCGCTTCCCCTGGAGAATAATCCGTTCGATGTCGGTTGAATCCCGTAGCTTCCCGCGCACCTTGCTGCGCATCGCCCTGCTCAAAGCGAGCCCGGCGGACCTTCCGTACGCGCCAAACGTCTCCCTGGTGCTGGTGGCTTGTTATCTCGCCATCAATGTGCTGCTCTCGCCTATCGGGGCGCGGGGGCTGGAATTGGCCGCGATGCTCGCCGTGGCCGAAGTGGGATTGTTGGCGTTATTCCTGCGAACGGTTTTGGCGCTGTGGAAACTGCGCAACCGCTTCGTGCAGACCTTCAGCGCGGCGATCGGTTGCGGCTGCGGATTCTCTCTGGCGGCCCTGCCTCTGGCGTGGGGCTTGCAATCCCTGCAAGGGAACCCCGCCAGCACCTCGCCGTTACCGTTGCTTTTCGTCCTCCTCGTGGTGTGGAATTTCGTGGTCATCGTCCACATCCTGCGCCAAGCTCTGGATACCCGACTACACGTCAGTGTGGGGTTGAATCTGATCTATATGCTCTGCTCGTTTCAAGTATCAGTGCTGATTCTCGCCGGGAGTTCAGCGGCATGAAGCACCTGCACATACTCGGCGTCTGCGGCACCTTCATGGCGGGCGTGGCACTGCTCGCCCGGGAGCTGGGCTGGCGGGTCAGCGGCAGCGATGCTGGCGTCTATCCGCCCATGAGCGACCAGCTACGTGAGCAGGGTATCGAACTGATCGAAGGCTGGGACCTGACGGACTTGCCCGGCAGGCCGGACCTGTACCTCATCGGCAACGCCCTTTCCCGGGGGAATCCGGCGGTCGAGCACATCCTCGACGCAGGGCTTGCCTATCGCTCCGGGCCGGACTGGCTGCGCGAGGAGCTGCTCCAGACGAGACATGTGCTGGCGGTGGCCGGCACCCACGGAAAAACGACCACGACAAGCCTGTTGGCACACATTCTTGACCAGGCCGGGCTGGCGCCGGGGTTCCTGGTAGGCGGCGTACCCGCCAATTTCGGCGTCTCCGCGCGTATCGGCGGCGGAAAGTATTTCGTCATCGAAGCGGACGAATACGACACCGCCTTTTTCGACAAGGCATCGAAATTCATTCATTACCGGCCCCGTACCCTGGTTCTGAACAACCTGGAGTTCGATCACGCCGACATTTTCGATGGCCTGGATGACATCCAGCGGCAGTTTCATCACCTGGTGCGCACGGTGCCCTCGAGCGGGCTGATCGTCCACAACGCGGACGACGAGGCAATCGACGAGGTTCTGGCAATGGGTTGCTGGTCCCCGTGTCAGGGGTTTGGCAGGTCGGGACACTGGCGATTGAAACTGCTCAAGAAAGACGCGAGCCGTTTCGAGGTGCTTGAGGGAGATACTACCCACGGCCAGGTCGAATGGGCGCTGTGCGGCCGCCACAACGCCAGCAATGCGCTGGCAGCCGTCGCCGCCGCCGCCCACATCGGAATCCCGCCAAGCGCCGCGCTGGCGGCACTGCCTAACTTTCGCAACGCCCATCGACGGCTCGAAAACTGGCTGAACGCGAGTGGCATCTCCTACTACGACGACTTCGCCCACCACCCCACGGCGATCCAGTTGACCCTGGAAGCGCTACGAGCCCGAGTCGGTAACGCCCGGATCATCGCGGTACTGGACATCGGCTCACGGTCCATGCGCATGGGGATCCACGAACGCTCCCTGCCGGCGGCGCTGGCGGCGGCGGATGAGGTGGTGCTGCACGCCAGCGAGTCGGTGAGCTGGGAGCCGGGCGGCGTGATCGACAGGCTGGGCGTTCCCGGGCGCTTGGCGGGGGACGCCGAGACCGTGCTGACTTACCTCAATCACCGCTTACGCCGGGGAGATCATGTGCTGTTGATGAGCAACCGCTCGTTCGGCGGTCTGCGGGATAAACTCACCGCTCTGGCACGTGCCGAAGATTCCGGCACGGTCGTGCTACCCGGTGACTGATGACGACAGAACAGACCCTGCCCATCTTCCCGCTTTCCGTGGTGCTTTTCCCGGAAGGGGGCTTGCCGCTGCGTATCTTCGAACCGCGCTACCTGCGCATGGTCAAGGACTGCGTGCGCAGCGGGGACGGTTTCGTCGTGACCCTGATCCGTTCAGGCCGCGAAGCCGGGGCGGCCGCCGAATTTCATCAGGTCGGTACCGTTGCCCAGATCACTCAGTGGGACCAGGGTAGCGACGGCATGTTGCAAGTCCTGGTGCGCGGCACTCATCGGGTGCAGGTGCTGGACTACACCGTCGCTCCGGATCAGCTCATTACCGGCAGGGTACTGGCGCTGGAGCGGGAAGTGCCCACCGGCATCGCCGAGCAGCACGCCCCCTTGGCCGGTCTGCTCGAAAAGATCTTCCACGAGCACGGCATGGACCTGCCCGGGGCGGAAAAGATGCAGGATGCGACCTGGGTCGGCTGCCGCCTGGCGGAACTGCTGCCGATGCCGATGACCCGCCGCCAATGGCTGCTCGAACTCACCAACCCGTCCTTGCGGCTCGACGCGCTGGCGCAAATCGCCACCGACCTGTTCGACGGCACACCGGATTCCGGTTCCCGGAAAACGCATTAGGAGGCGCTCCGGGCGCAGCTAACCGGGGCCGGGCCAGCCGGCGAACAGACCGTGCAGGGTGCCTACCAGCGCGCGGGGGGAATCGAGCATCAGGTGGTGATAGCCGCCCGGAATCGCGATCAACGGCCAGCCACGTTGCGCGGCCAGTCGGTGCACGTAGGCACGCACCGGTTCGACGAACACGGCACTGCGCTCGCCATAGATGACAGCCAGCGGGGTCTCCAGGGATTCGAGTTCGCGCCACTGCTCGTGCATCTGCATTTTCCTGAACAGGGCGTCATCGAATTTCCAGCTCCAGCCGCCTTGCATCGGCGCCACTGAATGGTGCACCACGTGCCGCAATAGGTACGGGTGCTGGCAGGGCTGTTCGGGGAGCAGAAAGAACCGACTCACCGCGGTTTCGTAGTCCTCGCAGATGGTCTTGGGCCGGTAGGGGGCCTTGGCTGGATCGAAGGGAGAGGGGATATCGGGCGGGAACACGGCGCTGTCGAGCATTACCACGCCCCGCATCCGGCCGGCGTGGCGGTGGCCCAGGGTCAGGGCGACCGCGCCGCCCAAACTGTGGCCGACGACCATGCTGTCGTCCGCCAGACCGGCGTGATCCATCACGGCCAGGACATCATCGCTGAACTGAGCCATGGAATAGTGATCACGATGACCGCTCTCCCCCATGCCGGCGAGGTGGGGGGCCACGACGTGAAAATGGTCAGCGAACCGTGGCGCGACGAAGTCCCACCAGTGGGCGTGGGCCATGGCACCGTGGATCAGCACCAAGCCCGGTTTCCCGGGCTCGCCCCAGGTTCGGTAACCAAGCGTGATGCCATCTCGTTCGGTGCGCTGCTCAGCCGCTTCACAGGCAAGCGCCGCCGCAAACCACTCCGGCGGCGTCTCGTCGCCGTCGCAGGAGTCTGTGACCGCCATCAACCGGCAGGCCGCAGTTGCATGACGTCCCGGTAGGCGTTCCAGAACACCACGCTTTGCAGTTCGTCGTTTTGCTGAGAGTCGAGGTAAGGGTCGGCATCCAGGCGCATCCCCTTGGTCATGAAGTTGTTGCCCAGAGT
>JAYZWP010000026.1:0-3567 GCA_036142245.1 Pseudomonadota bacterium
GAGCGAACCGATCAGATTGTTGCGCAAACCCTACGGCAGTGCGGAACTTGCCGAGGCGGTTGCAGCCGCGCTCGATAACAGCCCGCCCCCGATTGACGACCGGCCAACCCTGTAGACCTTTTCTACCTCACCTACTTGCGCCGGTCCTGCCTGTGGTTCCGCAGCGCCGCCAAGGCCTTCCGCAGGTCATCTCATACAGGTTGTTGCCGTCTGTCGTTCACGCCCCGACCTGCGTCCCAGCGGCGGAGCAGGGTACCGGCCAAGCCGCTTTGGGCGCAGAATGGCCCAGTTGGAAAAGAGCTATCCGACACCTATCCTAGGAGGAGGACACCATGCCGGTATTCGATCGCAAAGACGCCAAACAGTGGGCGCAGCAGAACGTCCGCGGCTTCTATTTCGCCCCGATCACCCCCACCACCGACGATTTCCAGATCGACGAAGCCAAGCTGCGGGAGAACATCGACGCCTACATCGACATGGGCGTGGATGGCCTGGTCGTCGGTGGTTTCGCCGCCGAAACCTGGAACATGCTCCCCGAGAAGTGGTTCGAGTATCACGACATCATCGCCGATGCGGTGAAGGGTCGCACGGACCTTTGGTCCATCATCCTCGATCCCTGCGCCGACCTCGCCGTAAAGAAGTTCCAGCACATCGAAAAGCTCGGCTTCACGGGTGCGGAGTTGATGAACCCCATGACCCAGTTGCGCGGCGACGACGAGGTGTACGATTTCTTCAAGTACGTCTCCGACCGTACCAACTGCGCCATCTGCATCTACCGCACGCCGGTCTCCGGCAAGGTGCTGGACATGGATCTGATGAAGCGGCTGGTGGACATCGACACCGTGGTCTGCACCAAGCAGGGCCACCTGAACCGGCAGGAATCTTTGTGGCTGCGCCGTGAACTGCGGGACGACTTCATCGTCTCCGACCCGCTGGAGCATTTTTTCCTCGACGACCTGCGCCAGGGCGGTCAGGTGCTGTTCGCGGAGTTTTCCTACGTCATCTACGGCAAGAAGCGCGAAGTGCTGCGCAGTTATCTCAATAACGCCGAGGCGGGACGCTGGGAACAGGCCTACGCCGAGTGGGAATCCCTGCGGCCGATCTGGTATCTCTACGAGGAGGAGTTCATGCTGCCGCTGACCCGCACCGCCTCCTACGCCGCGCTGATGTCGGTCATCAAGGTGTGGCACGAGGCGCTCGGACTGCACGGCGGCCCGCTGCTGCCGCCGGTGCGCAACATGTCCCCGGAAACCCGGGAGCGCATTATCGGCCGCATCCAGGACCTGGGCATCACCTGATGCCGGCCCTGATCAACCCCGTTATCGCGTTCAACCCGATGCCGGGGATCCGGCCATGAGCGTGTTGCTGGTTTCGACCCTGCGGATCAAGGACCCTGCCAAACTGGCCGAATACCGCAAAGCCGTCGGCCCGATGATCCGCGCCCGCGGCGCGGAACTGGTCTGCAAGTCGGACCACAAAGTTGCCGACCTGGCGGGCAACCTGAACGCCGACAGCGTGGTGATTTTCCGCTTTGAGTCGATGGACGCCCTGCGCGGCTGGTACGACTCGCCTGCATACCAGGAGCTGGTCGCCCTGCGGGACGAAGGCAGCGAGGGAGAGTTCGCCGTCTTCGAGGAATGAGCCGGCCACCCAGGTGGAGCCGCCGGCGCGGTTCCACCTGGGCTATGTCTACTCTGGCCAGGTGCTCAGCGATTCTTCCACTCGGGTTTGCGCCACTCGCCGAAAGCGGTGAGCCCTTCCTGCAGGTCCTCGCTGAACACCACCTTGTCCCAGATCAGCCGCTGCAGGTCCTCCAGCACGTCCGGGGTGTGCTTCACCGACATGGTGATCGCCTGCACGTGACCCTGCACCGAGCGGGGTGAATTGCCGGCGATTTTCCGCGCCATGGCCATCGCCTCCTCCAGCACCTGGTCGTCCGGCACCACCCGGTTGACCAGTCCCATGGCTACCCCCTCCTGGGCGGTGAAATTGTCGCCGGTGAAGGTCGCCTCCATGAACTTGCGCGGCCCCATGGTTTTCCACAGATCCAGATACCCCATGGTGGGCATGCCCACCTTGGTCTCCGGAATGCCGAACTTGGCGGACTCCCCTGCCACGATCAGGTGGCAGGCGTTCGCCAGCAGCAGACCGCCCGCCACGGCGTAACCGTGCACGGCGCAGATGGTCGGCTTCGGTGCATCCTTCATCGCCTTGATCGCGGCGATGCCGGTGCGCGGCAGCACGTACAGGTTGCCCGGATTGCCATCGAGCAACTCCAGTGACTCCTTGAGGTCACCACCGGTGCAGAAGGAGCGGCCTTCGCCGTGCAGCACCGCGACCCAGGCCTCCTCATCCGCCGCAAAGCGATCCGCCACGGCGTGCAGGTCCTTGAGCATCGCGACATTCATGGCGTTCATCGCCTCGGGGCGATTCAGGGTGATGCGGGCAACGTGCCCCTCCAGGGTGTAGGTGACGAGCGATCCGCTCATGACAGGCTCCTCTTTATGTTCGACAAATATCGCCGGGCCCCGGCGTAAGCCCGGGGATGATACCGGAGCCGGGGCTGATGCCAGGCGCCGTCGAACCGTTAACCGGTATCCATCCGATGGCGGAAACCGACCATTTCAGAAAACGTGGAGCGCAAAGCGCTCGGCATATCGGCGCAACGCATCTGCGAGCGCCAAGCGACGGTAATCCTACCTGCCGGAATCGCCGCTGCGCCGCGCCTGCTGCGGGAAATAGACCTCCGGGCCAAAGAAGCGGTCATAGAAATCGGTGTCGATCAGGTGCGCCTGGTAGTAGGTGCGCATGTACAGCGTCGGCACCGTGCCGGGAAATTTGCCGTAGGTGGCGTAGACGTACTGCATCATCACGCCCATGGCATCGTTGAATGCATCGCTGTAGGGCACTGCGGTCTGCTTGACGGAAGGACTGTCGGCGAAGGGCCCGCCGGTGGCGGGATCGTAGGTGCCGCCGGCGCCGAACTTGACCTCGTGCAGCCGCTGCTGCGCGGCGCGCATATCCGGCAGGTAGGGC
Organism: Pseudomonadota bacterium; assembly: GCA_036142245.1. Classification (GTDB taxonomy): domain Bacteria; phylum Pseudomonadota; class Gammaproteobacteria; order Immundisolibacterales; family Immundisolibacteraceae; genus JAYZWP01. The sequence goes on from JAYZWP010000026.1 coordinate 3,037, forward strand.
GGACACCAGGCTTCGAACAGGCCGTCCAGCCCGACCGGGTTGGGTACCGCCCAGTCCGGCGAGGTTTCGATTCGAAACCCGAGACCGGGAACCCCCTGCCCGGCAAAGGCGCCCATCACCGACAGCGGATTGATGCCGGTGAAGTGCCAGCCGCCGATGCCCAGCCCCTGCGCCGCCAGGGCGATATTGTGATTGATCACCGACAGCTCGGTGGCGCAACTGCACAGCACGTACTGCTCGAAGAACGAGAGCGGCAGCTTGCGGTTCGGGTCGATCAGGCCGCTGGCGAAGTGGTCGTCGAGGTCCCCGGCAACCCGCCCGGCACGGTCGTCGAACAGGGTGTAGCCGTTGCTCACCATCACGGCGAGAAAGGCGACCATCTGCTGGGCGACATCGGTAACGGGGGCGAACACCGTGGAGCCGGGGACATTGGCGTTCCACAGATTGTGTTCGCTGATGTGCGGTCCCTGGCGCGGCAGATCGAGTCGCCCCGCCGAGATCTGCACCGTGGCACCTTCAACAGCGTCCGCC
>JAYZWP010000027.1:0-3237 GCA_036142245.1 Pseudomonadota bacterium
CCAGAAAAGCCTGGTTATCGGCACCCCGATTGAATTTTTCGTGCAGCCGCCGGCGCAGCACCGGCGTGATCACAATGGAAAGCACCACGTAGGCGGGAATCGCGGCGAGCACCACCAGAAGCAGCAATGGACTGTAGAGGTACATCACCGCCAGGAACACCACGGTGAACAGACTGTCCACCACCACTGTCAGCGCCGAGCCGGTCAGAAAATTACGGATGCTCTCCAACTCACGCACGCGCGCCACGGTATCGCCCACACGGCGTGCTTCGAAATAGGCGACCGGTAGCCGCAGCAGGTGGCGGAACAGCTCGGCGCCCAGGGAAACATCGATCCGGTAACTGGTATGGGCGTACAGGTAGGTCCGCAAGCCACCGAGCACCACCTCGAACCCCGATACCGCCAGCAGCCCGATGGCAAGCACATCCAGGGTCGTCAACGCCTGGTGCACCAGCACCTTATCGATGACCACCTGAAAGAAAAGCGGCGTAATCAGTGCGAACAGCTGAAGGAAAAACGACGCCAGCAGCACCTCCCCCAACAGCGCGCGATACTTCAGTATCGACGGCACGAACCAGGAAAAGTCGAACTGGCGCAACCCGGCGGCGATGCCGGAGCGCCGCGTTATCAGCACCGCCTCGCCGGACCACCCTTCGGTGAGCTGCCGCACCGAGATGACACGCGGTTTGCCCTCGGCCGGATCGTAAATCAGCAGGCTTGCGTCATCCACCCGCTTGGCCAGCACGAAAAACCGACCGCTCCTGTGCCGCGCGATTGCCGGCAAGGGCGCGTCCTCGAGTCGGGCCGGATCGAGCCTCGCCGCCTTCGCCTTCAGACCAAGCTCCCGGGCGGCGCGGAGGATTTCAACGACGCCCGATCCATCCCGGGTACCGCAGAAATGATGTTTCAGTTGCGCCTCACTGGCGGGGACATCGTGAATCCCGGCCACCATCACCAGCGCCGCCAAACCAGAGTCGAGCGACTTTGCCGACCCTGGCGCGCAGTCGGCGGGCGTGACCCGTGCCGCCTTGGAATTCATTCTTTTCGACATCTTCTCCGGGTGCCTGATCCGTCCCCGCTACCGGATGACCCGGACGCCAACCCCTGCCCGGCCACCCGCACCGGTGACATCCGCCCCGAGCCTGAATCCAACCCGGCCGGTGTGTATCGCAATCGCCGGGGACTAACCTTGCCGTCAGGTCAACGCGTTATGACGACCTTGCACAATCAGGCGACATTCCACGCCGCGGCGATCACCGGCTCTATCTGCGCAGCGACATCCGGCGGCAGGGACAGATCACTGCCACTCGGCGGAGCGAACGCGGCCATGGCATCGACCAGCTGCTGCACCTGTGAATTGAACAGCGTGGCACCACTCGTAGTGCGAAACTCCTCAATCTGGTGCTCGCTACCCAGATACCAGTCATCGACAATCAGCTGATCGTCACCGCCGACCAGATCGACGATCAGGTCGTCACCGCTTTGGGAAAACCAAATCTGTTCCTTGGTAATGTCCAACCCGAACGAGACCAGGTCGACCCAAATCGGATCGCCATCCTCAACGATGGTGTCGGTATCGGAGTCCCGCCCGAACAGATAGGTATCGGCCAGGGAAGTACCACGCAGCAGGTCGGTGCCCGCGCCCCCGTCGTAGGTATTGCCGACGCCGCCGCCATCGCCGAGAAAATCCGCCGAACTGGCGTGGCCGCCGAGGAGGTCATCCCCCGCGCCACCGATCAGCAGATCAGCCGCCGCGCTGCCGATCAGGGTGTCCGAACCATCCGCACCATCGACCGCCGCCACACCGATCAACACCGTACCGCCGAGATTGATCAGGTCATCCCCCGCCGTGCCGCTGATCCGGTTCACCCCGGCGCCCAGATCAATCACCTCCACCACATCGGCTCCGGTGTACCGGTGCAGCACCAGGGTGTCATCCCCGTCGCCACCCAGAATCGTATCCACTCCCCCGCCACCGTTGAAGGTGTCGTACGCCGTGTCACTCCCGTCGATCAGAAACAGATCATCCCCGCCGCTGCCGCGCAGTTCGTCCTGACCCAGACCACCAATCAGCACGTCCGCCTCCAGCGTGCCGTACAGGATGTCGTTACCCGCCCCGGCGTCCATGCTCGATACACCCAGCACCTCGGTCTCCAGAAAACTGATGACATCATCCCCCGCCGTGCCGCTGATCCGGTTCATCCCGGCGCCCAGATCGATCACCTCCACCACATCGGCTCCGGTGTACCGCTGCAATACCAGGGTGTCGTCTCCACCGACACCGACAATCGTATCCACACCCTCACCACCCTTGAAAGTGTCGTAGGCCGTGTCGCTATCAGCGATGATGAAAAAGTCATCTCCCTCACCGCCCCGTAACAGGTCCTGGCCTGACCCGCCGACCAGAACGTCGCTCCCCGCGCCGCCAAAAATCTCGTCGTCGCCGGCATCGCCATACAAATCATCGTCGCCGTCACCGCCATACAGCACATCATCATCATCCTGACCAAACAGCAGGTCGTTGCCGCCTTCACCGTACAGGCTGTCGTTGCCCGCCCCGCCTTGCAGCTCATCAGCGTCTTCCCCGCCGAACAGCATGTCGTCACCTCCCTCGCCGAATAACTGATCGCTGCCGGCGTCGCCGAACAAGGCATCAGCACCCTCGCCGGCCACGAGAGCATCCGCCCCATCCCCACCGAACAGCGTGTCGTCACCGCTATACCCGAACAGCGTGTCATTCCCGGCCCCACCATCCAGAAAATCCGCACCGTGCAGCGACGCGCTCAGAAAGCTGTCATCCCCTTCCAACTGGTCGTCACCCTCCCCACCGAACAAGGTGTCGTTCCCCCCGCCGCCGATCAGAAAATCGTTTCCCGTGCCGCCGTCAAGAAAGTCATCGCCCAGGGTGGACGCATCGCTACTCACGTAGTCTCCGAACAGCACGTCGCTGCCGGCTCCGCCCCACAGCTCGTCGCTCCCCGCACCGCCCTGAAGCTGGTCGTCGCCCCCTTCGCCGAACAGATAATCGTCCGCGCCGATATCCGGATAGAGAATGTCGTCCCCCATCAGCAGATCGACCCCCTCCCCGCCGAACAGCACGTCCGAGCCGTCACCGCCGACCAGTTCATCATCGCCTTCGCCACCGAACAGGGTGTCGTTGCCCACTACCGTGATGTCGCCGCGATCGTCCCCGTGCACCACATCATTGCCCGCACCACCATCCACGGTATCGTCACC
>JAYZWP010000028.1:0-3498 GCA_036142245.1 Pseudomonadota bacterium
CGGCCGGTGCGATCCAAACCAAACCGGGCAGCGCATCCGCTTTGACAGCCTCGGCGATCATGACGTCAGCCAATAGCCAATGGTCATTTGGTAACTTTCCGGCTTGCGTAATAGCCGTTCTGGCCGGTATCGACAAAGGTCTCGTCCAGGTCAAAACCAGAAGTCCGCAGTGCCTGAGCGTACCCCTCTATCCCAAGCGACCGCGATTCGTGCCCCGTGAGGACATCGGTCCAGGTGCCGGTTTCATGCGCTGCGCTGAACAGAAACCGCCCACCCGGCGGCAACACCTCGGCAGTGCGCTGAATGAGCGCGGCCTGGTCCGCTTCGCTCAAAAGAAACAGCAGCCCAACAGCGATGACCGCATCAAAGGCGCGTTCGAAGAAGCCGCTGCGTTGCACCGCTTCGCAGCGCGCCGGAATGAGCGGAAAGCGCTGGCGAAACTTGTCCAGCAACGTGGGTGAGCCGTCAATGGCCCAGACATTCAGCCCGACATCAACAAGCGTGCGCGTCACCGGGTAGCCACCGCCACAACCCAGCTCCAGGACCGCCCCGCCGACCGGTAGCGACTGAGCCCATCGCCGGACGACCTCCGCCCCGACAGCCGATCGCCTGTCCAGAAACTCCCACGCACGCTCTTCGTAGCCACTGGATGAGTCCATCTTCCGGGACCGGAAACGTTGCCCGTTGGTTACTTCTCGACCTCGGCGGGCATTATTCCACCGGTTCGCATCGCGGCGTCCATTGAGGCAGCGTTCTGACGGCACGTCAACCGCGGCGCGCGCGGAGGTTCCCGTTCGATACTGGTTCGAACCCCATCACGCCAGCCACTATTTACCGGAGACAGCAGAGGTGCGGCACCGGGCCGCTTGGTGATTGGGGCCTTACGGATCCCTGAGCATCATCTTTGGTTGGTTAACGCGGGCTGCTGCCGGAGGTGACGGGCTCGCGAACCCTCCACCAACCAGTGCGCAAAAAAATCGCCCGGGCGGCAGACGTACCTGCACAACCCGGGCGGGCTTAGGGGGTTCGGATTCGCGGTCGTTCCGCGCGGGTGAGGGAGGACTAATTAACTGCGACGTCTGCGGCTGGCCCCGACACCAACCAGCCCGAGCAAGGTCAGCAAGCCGACTCCCGGTTCCGGGACGGGCATGGCGGTGAGGCCTTCAATGGTGTCGTTACCGCAGGTCATGTTCCAGTGCAGCGCGATATTTTGCGCGTTGGCCAGGGCGGTTCCGGATACGTCGATGGTGAACGTGAGCAACTTGTTGACCGCATCAACACTCCAACTTCCCGAACTGAGCGCCGGGTCCAGAGCGGCGATGTTCACTGCGACTTCCTGGCCGTTTCTGAAAATGCCACCCGAGAGAAAATCCTCACTGAGCAGTACGGCCGGATCCTGGGGATCGAGACCGAAAAGCTCACCGTTACCACCGGACACCGCCCAACGGTTGTCCAGGGAGAACACATACTCCCATTGGGTGCCGGTACTGTAATCGTCGGTCAGATAAGGGGCCGATCCGTCGGGGTCCCAGGCCGTACCCAGAAACAGGTCACCGTAACCCAGCCCCATATTGACACCATTGAGCTTGCTGGCATCTTTGTTGGTTAACGAGGTGAACAACTTGTTGTCACCCAGTCCGGCGAAATTGGTGGCGATGCTGACCGTCAGCGTGCTGCCCACCCGCTCGACCGTCGCGGAGAAGACATCGAACTTCCCGGCGTCACCGATGACATCACCGTAGCCGTGGTCGTCCGATCCGTAATAACCGTCGGTGATGGTCCCGGCAATGGCGGGCCCAACGGATAACCCCAGTGCCAAGGTTGCGACGGTTGCCATGTGACGAGACAGCAGCATGCGAAGACTCCTTAACTTCAGGTGACGCCGCCCGAAGCAGGCAGCGCGGTTACTGTCCGGTAAAGCAACATCCAGGCCATTATTTTTTTATTTTAACAACAATAGCTTATAAAAAGAGCAACCGGCAGGTGCCGGAATACGACATCGCAGCTGTCCCAATCTTCGACAATTAGTGGTGAAAACTCGACGAAATCCCGCCCCTGTCCCCTGGCCCATATCTCCTGTCGCCAGTATCACCGGCCGCTCTAACGCCCCAGGCCATCTGGGGAACGAGTCCTTCGCGAGCCGTGAGTTCGAAACATTGCCGTCTCATTTGGCTCGCGATGCCGGCAGATAAGGACACCCGGATACCATGGAGGGCGCCGCTCCGGGTGATCCAATCCGCGGTATCCGACCGGGCGATGACATTCGCGCGAAGGTTTTTTTGGAACTCGTCCACGACATCGCCTCGTCAAATTGACCAGGGAGCCACTGCATGAATCCCGAAGCTTCCGTCGATCGGGAGTCGGACTTCGGCGTCCGCGCTATGCGCCATTGATTGACCGCTACCCCGGTACGAGTCCGGTGCGCTTCAGGGTTCGTGGTTGATACCGCCGTCGGCTCAGCGGTCGTGGGATCAGGTATCGACGTGTGATGTCGCAGACGCCGTCACGCCACCTCACAGAGCGCGGCGTCGAGCATGCGCTCCGCCTGCTGGACATAGGAGCCGCCAAACAGGTTGGCGTGGTTCAATAGCTGATAGCTTTGATAAAGGGGCCGGCGCGCCGTATAACCATCATCCAGTGGCCACTGTGCCTCATACGAGGCGTAAAACCCGTCCGGGAACAGCCCACACACCTCCGTCATGGCGAGTTCCGCCTCCCGGTCGCCGAAATATACCGCCGGATCGAACAGCACCGGCTCGCCTGTGGTGAGAAAGCCTTTGTTGCCGTGCCAAAGATCGCCGTGCAGCAGTGACGGCTGCGGCTGATAGCTGGCATAGAAACGCCCCAGATCGGCGGCCAACCGTTCCCCTTTTTCAATGAGAGTCGCCGGCAATTCGTTGCTTGCCGCCAAGCGTATCTGGTGCAGGAGCCGATGCTCCCGCCAGAAAGAGAGCCAATCACCCGCAGGCGGATTCGGCTGCGGCGAGAGGCCCAGGGTGTTATCCATGTGCCAGCCGAACAGATCACGACTGACACCATGCAACCGCGCGAGCCCGCCGCCCAACTCCTCCATCCGTTGCTCGCTGGCGGCGCCCAGGTGCAGGTATTCCATCGCCAGGTACGCGAACTCCCCATGGGTACCGACGCAGACCGGTAACGGCACGCGCAGCACGCCGGCTTGCGCCAGCTCGCGGAGCCCTTCACTTTCGGCGACGAACATCTCCACGCGATCGGCCCGGTTGACCTTGACGAAATAGCTCCGGCCCTGCCGGTCCTGCAACCGGAACGCGCGATGGCTGTCACCGCCCGTGACCGGCCGTTCCAGCGCGACGACAAAGGGAATCCCCGTTGCCCGGCCGATTGCCTTCGCGACCGGTTCCCAGAACTCCACCATTGGCCGCCTGCGGTAAATCGATCGAGAACCGACGTCCGGGGGCGAGTCGTTCCGGCTGACTCGCCCCGGGTCGTGAGCGTAACCGCGCTGTTCAGACTGGTGCT
>JAYZWP010000029.1:0-4112 GCA_036142245.1 Pseudomonadota bacterium
GGGCGAGCCAGAGCCGCATGCCGGTGGTGAAGACCAGGGCGAACAAAAAAGCGACAGTAACGATGTTCACAGGGGCGGATTATAGCCAGCGGTGCTGTTTGGCTTTGTTAACATCCCAGCGTTTCGCAATCGCGACCGCGGATACTCATGGACAAGAGCGCCAATCTGATCTGGATCGACCTCGAAATGACGGGGTTGAACACCATGACTGATCACATTATCGAGATCGCCACCGTCGTTACCGACGCCGATCTCAACGTCCTGGCGGAGGGGCCGGTCATTGCCATCCACCAGACCGAAGAACGGCTCAGCGAAATGGATGAATGGAACACCCGCCAGCACTCCCGCAGTGGCCTGGTTGAACGGGTACTGATGTCGGCTTACACGGTGCAGCGGGCGGAACGCGAAACCCTGGATTTCCTTGCGAACTATTCCGAGCCGTTTGCTTCACCCATGTGCGGTAACAGCATTTGCCAGGACCGTCGCTTCATGGCTCGGGAGATGCCGGATCTGGAGGTGTTTTTCCACTACCGCAACCTGGATGTGAGCACACTGAAGGAGCTGGCGAAGCGTTGGGCCCCCAAGGTTGCCTCCGGAATGACCAAGAAGGCCAACCACCTGGCGATGGACGACGTCTACGACTCCATCGCGGAGTTGCGCCACTATCGCGAGCACTTCCTGCGTTGTCAGACGCCCTGAGACCATGGGCGGTGGTCCGGACCGCACCACCCACGGTTCCTCCCCGCCGGTCATATCGAGCGGTGCTGGCGTTCCAGCGCCCAGGCGACATGTTCCCGCACCAGCGCCGAAGGGCTGTCCCGATGGCGCTGCAAGCAGGACAGCACCGCATCGTCGCCGCGGGGGCAGTTGCCCAGGGCGACCGCAATATTGCGCTGCCAGCGTTCGTGACCGATACGCCGGATCGCTGAGCCTTCCAGGCGCCGGGAAAAGACCGTCTCGTCCCAGTCCATCAAGCCTACGAGGGTCGCCTCGGCCAGTCCCAGCCGGTCGCTGAATTCCTCGGCCCCTGGCACTTGCGCGTATTTGTTCCACGGACAGACAAGCTGGCAGTCGTCGCAGCCATAGATGCGATTACCCAGGGCAGGGCGCAACGCTTCCGGTATCGAGCCGGGATGTTCTATGGTCAGGTAGGAGATGCAGCGCCGTGCGTCCAGCTGGTAAGGGGCGACGATGGCCCGGGTCGGACAAACGTCGATGCAGGCGCTGCAACTGCCGCAATGATCGGTCGCCGGGCGGTCGGCTTGCAGCGGCAGATCGGTATAGATTTCGCCGAGGAAGAACCAGGAGCCGGCACGGCGATTGATGAGGTTGGTGTGTTTGCCGATCCAGCCGAGTCCGGCGTTGCGTGCCAGAGGCTTTTCCAGCACCGGTGCGCTGTCGCAGAAGACGCGATAGCCGTAAGGCCCGACCTCTTCCTGGAGGCGCAGGGCCAGCCGTTGCAAACGTCGGCGCAGGACTCGATGATAATCGCGACCCAGGGCGTAGCGGGAGATATAGGCCCCGCCGGCACGACGCAGTTGCTGCCAGGCCGCGGCGTGATGCTCCGGCATGTAGTCGAGGCGCACGCTGATCACCGAGCGGGTGTCCGGCACCAGGTTTTGCGGGCGGCTGCGTTTATGACCATGCCGCGCCATCCAGCCCATGGTGCCGTGGTGGTCCGCCGCCAGCCAGCTGGCTAGGCGCTGCTCGGCTTCGGCCAGGTCGATTCCGGTAATGCCGACCTGCTGAAAACCGAGCGCCTCTCCCCACTGTTTAATGCGTTCCGAGAGCGCGGCGGCGGAATCATTATTGAGGCTGTACAGAGCAATACCTCGGCAGGCTGCAGCAATTCAGGCGAGTTGAGACAGCCATTTTCACCCGGAATCCGGGTCTGCCGCTGTCTTCTTTTCATATTCTTGTTGAAATAAACTTTCTATATGACGGATTTATATAGTAATTTATATACGTCGGATCAGACCCGAGCCCTCGACAGGTGCGCCATCGATGATTTTCAGATTCCGGGAATCGAACTCATGGAGCGGGCGGGACAGGCAGCGTTCGACCGCTTGCGGCGGCGCTGGCCTGCTGCCGTGCGGCTGCAGGTGTTCTGCGGACCCGGCAACAACGGCGGTGACGGTTACGTGCTGGGGCGGCTCGCCCTGCAAGCGGGTCTGCAAGTGACACTGAATGCGATCGGCGGCGTACCCCCGTCTGGGCGAGAGGTTGCCCTCGCCGCCGCGGCGTTCGCGCAGGTGGGGAGAGTCAACCAGGGAGTTCCTGCGGTCCTGCCGCCGGACACGCACGTGACGGTGGATGCCTTGCTGGGTACGGGCCTCGATCGCCCTGTCTCGGGGGAGATGGCTCGGGCGGTGGCCGGAATCAACCAGTGGCGCCATCGTGGCAATGGCATGGTGCAGGCCCTGGATATTCCCACCGGACTGAACGCTGACACCGGCGCAGTGATGGGGGATTGCGTGCGCGCTGATCAGACCGTCACCTTTATCGGTTGTAACCGGGGGCTCGTGACCGGTGCGGCGCGCGCATATTGTGGCGAGCTGATTTTGGAACCGCTGGGCCTGCCCGGTGAACTGTTTGACCGCGTCGGTTCCGCGGCGCGCCTTGGGCACATGGACGGGCTGCTCTCGCACTGGTTGCCCCGCCGCTCCCCGATCGCCCACAAAGGGGATTCCGGTCGTGTTTTGGTGATCGGGGGTGATCACGGTTACGCCGGCGCGCCGCGCCTTGCCGGCGAGGCGGCGCAGCGTAGCGGCGCGGGGCTCGTGACCGTCGTGACCCGGCCGGAGCACGTGGCCGGAATGGTCGCCGGGCGGCCGGAACTGATGGTTCGCGGATTCCCCGGCCCGGCGGCGTTATCCCGTCTTCTGCCGGCTGCGGACGTCGTGGCCATTGGCCCCGGTCTGGGCCAGGAGGACTGGGGTCGGGAGCTGTTGGATCAGGTTCTGAAATGCGATCGGCCGCTGGTGGTGGATGCGGACGGGTTGAATCTGTTGGCCAAGGCTCCGTGTCGACGACCGGACTGGGTACTCACCCCCCATCCGGGTGAGGCGGCAAGACTGCTCGGCGAGACCGTGGCACAGATCGAAGCGGATCGTTTTGCCGCCGCTGAGCGGATCGCCACGCGCTATGGCGGCGTGGTGGTTCTGAAGGGTCCGGGTACGCTGGTGACCAGTGCCCAGGAGAGTCAGACCGTGGTCTGCCCGTACGGCAACGCCGGCCTGGCCAGTGGCGGGAGCGGCGATGTGTTGACCGGTGTGGTGGCCGGCCTCGTTGCCCAGGGGGTGCCGCTGTTCCAAGCGGCGCTCCTCGGCGCCTGCGCGCACGGCCGGGCGGCGGAGATGGCGACGCGTCGGGGAGAGCGGGGGACTCTGGCATCGGATCTTTTCGCCCCGCTGCGATCGATTCTCAATGGCCTGGATGGCGATGACGGTGCGGTTGGAAAATGATCGGGCGACTCGGGCTCTGGGGGATCGATTGATGCGACTGCTGCCGATCGGCTCCCGGGTTTATCTGAGTGGCGACCTCGGCGCGGGAAAAACGACGCTCGTCCAGGGTGCCCTGGCGGGGCTCGGACATCGTGGTCCGGTACCGAGCCCGACTTTCACGCTGGTGGAGTCCTATCGGGTGGGTGGCCGACAGATCTGTCATTGCGACTTTTACCGCATCGGCGACCCGGAGGAAGTCGAGTTGCTGGGCATCCGTGATTATTTCGACGGCGCCTGGGATTGCTGGGTGGAGTGGGCCGAACGAGCCCAGGGTTTTCTGCCCGAACCAGACCTCGAGGTCCGGTTCGAGCTGCAGGGGCGCGGTCGTCGAATCGTACTTCGGGCCGGTAGCGAGGCCGGACGCAAAGTCGTGGAGGTATTCAGCTGATGGTGCGGTGGGCGTTGCTGGGAGGACTTGCCTGGCTGATCGGTGTGGTCCCGGTGGTTGCCGGGGAAGTTACCGCCCTGCGCAGTTCTCCCGAAGGGGAGGCGACGCGGGTGGTCATCGAGACCCGGACCCCGACCGCTCATCGCCTGTTCACCCTGACGAACCCGGACCGGGTCGTCGTCGACCTGGAAGCGGTCAGCGTTCCCGAAAAGTTCAGCCCG